>JAUWMW010000105.1 GCA_030612965.1 bacterium | reverse complement strand
CGCCCAACGAGATTACCCCTTGACAGACAGAACTATTTGGTTATTTTGCCAACTAAGCAAACGGAGGTGTGTATAACCGGTATGAATGCGAAGACGAAAAAACGGTACGAAATCCGAGCGCACATAATGAAGGCGTTGGCTCACCCGACTCGCCTGTTCATAATCGATGAATTGGCGAAACGGGAGCGGTGTGTCTGCGAGCTTCGGAACATGATCGGCGCCGATGTCTCGACGGTCTCCAGGCACCTGTCGGTGCTCAAGGAGGCCGGGGTCGTAGAGGACGAGAAGCGCGGGCTGCAAGTGTGGTACCGGTTGCGGGTACCCTGTATTCTGAATTTCTTTGGCTGTGTTGAGGACGTGCTGAAAGCCAATGTTCGGCAAATGGCCGCGGCGATAAGGCGATGATGTTTTTCGGCAGGTCATCGGCGTAACGAATTACCTGGAGTGACTCGGTCCAGTACCGAGAGTGCGCAATATGGATTGGAAACGTGAGTGGAAACCGCTAGCCGTGATGGCCGGTGTCTTTTCCCTGTTCTTCTATCTTCCGATTGAGTCGGAGCGGGTTCGCTCGGCTGTGCTGGAGGCGCTTCATCTCACCAAATGGTATGCGCAGGAGCATGTGCTATTATGTTTGATCCCGGCATTTTTCATTGCCGGGGCGATTGCGGTCTTTGTGAGTCAGGCTGCCGTCATGAAATATCTCGGGGCCAGGGCCAACAAGGTGCTCTCCTATGGTGTGGCTTCAGTGTCAGGCACGATCCTCGCGGTTTGTTCATGCACTGTTCTGCCGCTGTTCTCTGGTATCTATCGTATGGGCGCGGGTCTCGGACCGGCCACCGCGTTCTTGTACGCCGGTCCCGCTATCAACGTGTTGGCGATCATTCTCACGGCGAGGGTGCTGGGATTGGAGCTAGGAGTGGCGAGAGCCATCGGTGCGATTCTATTCAGCATCATTATCGGGTTGTTGATGCACCTGATATTCATCAAGGAAGAGACGGAAAAGGTTGCCGCCCAGATGGCTATGCCGGGACAGGAAACCAGTCGTCCCCTCTGGCAAAACGCGCTGTATTTTGCAGCTATGGTGGCGATCCTCGTTTTCGCCAACTGGGGCAAGCCGGACGCAGAAAGCGGCCTCTGGTATCAAATCTACTCGGCAAAGTGGATTATCACCAGCGCTGTCGCAATTCTGTTCGGCTTGCTGCTGGTCGTCTGGTATGGACTGAATAAGTGGAAAGTACTGGTGACGGGTGGAGTTACGGTCATTCTGGCGGCGATCTTTCCGCATGAACCGTTGTTGCCGTTTTCAGCAGCGGTTGTGGGGCTGTCTCTCATAACGTCTCGAGACGAGGGCGAGGCGGGGGATTGGTTTGCACAGACCTGGGGTTTCACCAAACAGATATTGCCATTGTTGTTTGCAGGTGTGTTGGTGGCCGGGTTGCTGCTGGGGCGACCGGGGCACGAGGGCTTGATTCCGTCTCACTGGATCAGTGATTGGGTCGGCGGCAATTCGATAGGCTCCGTTTTCTTCGCTTCGGTGATAGGGGCGTTTATGTATTTTGCCACGTTGACGGAAGTGCCGATCCTGCAAGACCTGATCGGTAACGGCATGGGCAAGGGGCCGGCGCTGGCGCTTCTGCTGGCCGGACCGGCTTTGTCGTTACCGAATATGTTAGTCATACGATCGGTGATGGGGACGAAAAAGACAGTCGTGTTCGTAGTACTCGTGGTCGTCATGGCCACGATTTCCGGATTAATTTTCGGTTCACTCTTTTAGGAGGATATGCTATGAAAAAAGTCAGAGTACTCGGCCCCGGCTGCCCGAAATGTGAGGAGCTCATGAAACAGACTCAGGCCGCGGTTGACGAGTTGGGGGTGGACTGCGACCTTGAGAAAGTGACAGACATCCTGGAGATCACTACGTACGGCGTGATGATGACGCCGGCGCTGGTTGTTGACGGACAGGTGAAGGCGTCGGGCAAGGTGCCTTCGCTCGATGATCTGAAGAAAATGTTGTCTTGACGAATCAAAGTATACTGATGAGGTGTGTTGTGAAGAAAAGGTCGTTGACGATCTCTCTTGCTCTTATCGCATTTATTGCTCTTGTTGGCGGTTTGTCCTGGGCCGATGAGGTAAGCGATTCCACCATGCTACAGAAACCGGACACACTGTCAAAAAAGCAAGCTGCGCCGCCAAGTGATCGGATAATCGCCTACTATTTTTATGGCAATCGCCGGTGCGCGACCTGCCGCAAGCTGGAATCGTATTCCGAGGAAGCACTGCTGACCGGTTTCGAGTCGGAGTTGGCCGATAGTCTACTAATATGGCGCGCCGTCAATTACGATGAGGAAGAGAACGAACACTATATCAAGGACTACCAACTTTACACCAAAGCTTTGATCTTATCCCGCGATGGTGACCCAGAAGAGGGCCAATGGAAGAACCTCGACAAGATCTGGAAGTTGGTGGGTGACAAGGATAAGTTCATCGACTACGTTCAAACCCAGACGCGGTCATTCATGAACCAAGAGAAAGACAAGTAGTGGACCCGTATCTCATCGCCGTCGGTTCGGCCTGCTGGTTAGGGATACTGACATCGATTTCGCCCTGCCCGATGGCCGGCAATATCGTCGCCATCACCTATATCGGAAAACAGGTTGATCGACCGCGACATGTTCTTGCCACTGGGCTGCTGTACACCTTTGGTCGCGCCGTGACGTATGTGGGGCTGGGTGTGTTGATCGTGACCAGTGCCCTGGCCGTGCCGGATTTGTCGTTCTTTTTGCAGCAGCACATAAACCAGGCACTCGGACCGATCCTTCTGCTGGTCGGATTGTTCCTGCTCGGTCTGTTCAAGTTCAGAGTGTCCGGACCGAGTTTTGGACAAGGTTTGCAGGGCAGAGTCGAGAAGTATGGACTGTGGGGTGGCGGTTTGCTCGGGCTTCTGTTTGCACTGTCGTTTTGTCCGGTGTCGGCGGCTCTGTTTTTCGGAAGTCTGATTCCGCTGGCTGTTGAGCAGGAGTCGAACTTGCTGATGCCGACCGTCTACGGCATCGGGACCGCTCTGCCGGTGGTGGCTTCTGCCATCCTGATTGCCACTGGCGCCCGCTTTGTGGGCGCCGTCTTCAACAAGCTGTCACTGTTTGAGCGGTGGGCGCGCCGAGTCACGGGCGCGGCCTTCGTCCTCGTTGGACTATACTACTGCGCGGTGTATTTGTTGGCGATTGATATCTGAACGTTGCGGGTTGTGCGGGGCGATCTGAAGATAACACCACCACAACGTGGGCACGTCGCCCCTCAAAGTAGCGAAACATCGAAAGAACACTTCGTCTTTCACTCGCCATAACAACCCTTTTGAGACAGCCTCCGGGCGGTGGGGCATCCGTGAACTGAGTCTGAGGAGGAGATTACGGTTTGCGTTTCAGGCGGGCGCAGAAGGAACCATCGAGGTTATCATGCGATGGATAGGTCTTGACGAAACCGCGTTCGGTCACGAGACTCTCATCGTAAAACTGGGCGGCGGAATCGATCTCGAAATCGTTATGTTGCAATAACCATTCCTCGACCACCTGGTCGTTCTCAGCGCGCATGATGGTGCAAGTTGAGTAAACCAGAATGCCGCCCGGCTTGACCAGTTTGGCGGCATGGTCGAGCATGCGGGCCTGGATGCGGGCGAGGTTTTTGACGTCCTCGGCCGTTTTGGTCCAGCGCAGATCGGAGTTCTTGCCCGCCGTGCCCCAGCCCGAACAAGGGGGGTCCAGGAGTACACGGTCGAACGGTCCGCCGTGAAAATCGAACAGGTCAGAGGCGACCGGCGCAATGATCTTGATCCCCAGGCGTTGAGCATTCTCTACCAGCGGGATCAGGCGCTTGTGTGATTTGTCCACGGCCGTTACGCGCCCGCGATTACGCATACGGATGGCAGCATAGGTCGCTTTGCCGCCCGGCGCCGAAGTAAGATCGACCATGGTGCTGTTCGGACGTGGATTGAGCAGCCGCACCGCCAGACCGGCCGACTCATCCTGAACGTGCACTTTGCCGGTGCGGAGCAGTTCCCCTTCAAGCGGGAGACCGCTCTCCTCGACATGGATGAACTCCGGCAGATACCGACCGAATGAAAACTCCACCCCGTTTTCCTGAAGCATCCGGGTGACCTCATCCGGCTTGGACTTCAGGTAGTTAACCCGATAGGTAACATGTGGCGGTCGATTATAGCGGTCGAGAAGTCGCTTCGTGTCCTCGAACCCAAACTCAAGCAGGCAGTATTCGACAAAGTAGTCGGGATAGCTGTAGTAGTCGGCCAGGTGTCTGACCGGTTCGTCCTCCGGGGATACGAATTGCGCCCGGTGGGGCTCCCGAAGGCTGGCTCTCAAAACAGCGTTAACCAGATTCGCGCGCGGGCGGTCGAGCATATAGGCAGCCAGGTTAACCGACTCGGACACCGCTGCTGCATCCGGAATGCGATCGGTGAAGCGCAACTGATAAAAGCCCAGTCGCAGGATGTTGGCTAGTTTCAAGGGAAGTTCTTTGGAGGGTCGGGAGAGATAGAATTTTATTTCGTGATCCAGCCGGCGACGCATCTTGGTGGCGCCGTTAACCAGTTGCAGGAGGAACCGACGGTCGATAGGACGGAATTCACACCCAGCCATGACCTGAGTGACAGCTTCATCAGTCTGCTCACCTTGCTCAATCAGCACCAATGCCTCAAGGGACGCAGCCCGCACCGGGTCATATTTCTGTCCGGTTGTGTTCTTGGCACTCAAAGTCATGTTTGTCAAAGCTCCATTGCAGAGGTAATCGAGCCGTCATCATTTTGGCGATATAGTGTTTTGCGATGAAACGGCAGACCGGACACGGCCACAGACTCGTCGGAAAGCAACAGTCCGGCGACTTCGGTGGGCCGCACGTAAACTCCTTCCCCGACCCCGAGCAGCATTTCGAGCCGATCCTCCACGATCGTTAACGCGTAAATACCCGGACGCACATCTACCAGCTTGGTCCCGGACTTGGCCTTTCGTTCAATCTCCAGCCGCCGCTCGACCAGGATATCATCGATACGTTGGCTTATGTCGTCGACCGGCATCGCCGCCTCCGGGATAGTATAAAGCACCCGGTTCAGACCGGCCGAAAGCGACTGCGATTTGCCATAGACGACGCGGGCTTCCAGAATCTCCAGACCTTCCGGCATGCTGCTCTTGAGTTTGTCGATCATATACGGCATCAGGTTCTCTTCAAGAGTGATATCGGCACATTCAGCCTCCGAGGTGAACCCCAAAGGCAGGGGGGGACCAAACGACAGTTTCATGGTCGGGTTGAAGCCCTGGCTGAAAGCCACCGGCAGTCCGGCCCGTCTGATGGCTCGCTCGAAGACGCGCATGTTGTCAAGGTGCGACATGTAGCGGTACCGGGCCGTCTTTCCCCAGCGCAGACGCACTCGATTCTTGGTCGGCGCCGAACTCGTGTTCCGACCGGGGACCTTTTTCCTGGTTCGGCCGAAACTGATCGGTTGCCCCCCCTGGGCCGACCGGTCCGCCGCGGCCGCTCTGGGACGGTACTCCCGAAGCTGCGTTGAGGTTCGCTGTCGCTCCTTCTGAAGTTGTTCGATGGAGGGTCCCTTAATGATATGTGACCATGGCAGTTCGGTACTGAAAGGAATCGGCTGCAGGCAGGACTCCAGATCGATGGAGTGTTCCTCAAGGGCGGCGAACCACAATTCGTGATTGAAATCTTCGCTCCAGCCGTCGAACCGCCCTCCGTTCCTGAAGACCGACTCAATAACATCAGCCATGGGTCGGTCGGCCCGACCGATGACACCTTGCAGAAGAGCTGATTCAGTGTTGTGATGTTTGTAATTCACACCGCGAACGCGGTTACTCCGTTTGATAAACTGGATGCGGCGCAGCATCTCGGCGGCCGGGAGAATCTCGTCCCATTGCAGAGGAGTATGCGGCTTGGGTGTGAATGGTGACAGCGTGATATTGATCGTTTTTCGGCCGGAATGCTCGCGGCCAATCCGATGGATCTCCTGCACCATTTTAACAATGCCGAGCAAGTCCTCTTCTGTCTCACTGGGCAGACCAACCATGAAGTACAACTTCAGTGTCGTCCATCCTTTTTCGTAGGCCATGCGTATCGTGTCGAAAACCGCCGCGTCCGGAAAATCCTTGCGCACAAACGCCCGCAGACGTTCAGTTCCGGCCTCGGGCGCCAGGGTCAGACCCGATTTCCGAACCCTGCTGACGGCCTCCAGCAGCGTCGGACTGATGGAACCGGGCCGCAAGGCCGGCAGGGCAATAGACACCCGCTGCGACTCCAGCCTCCGCGCCGCGGCGCCCGCCAGTTCATCGATTTCAGGATAGTCCGATGACGACAACGACACCAGCGCAACTTCATCATAACCGGTCGAGCCCATCTGGGCCTCGATCTGCTGCATGATTTCGTGTCGTGGTCGCACTCTCACCGGACGATAGATCGGACCGGCCTGGCAGAAACGGCATCCCTGGGGACATCCACGCATAATCTCGACAGCCAGGTGCGGATGGACGGTTTCGATGAGTGGTACTATCGGTCGCTCTGGGTAGTATTCCGGTTTCAGGTTGGTGACCAGGCGGGCGCGAATCCCGGCAGGGGCGAAATCGACCAGCGGACGGCGCTGATCGTCGTAGAAACGCGGCACGTAAACCGACTCGACCTGACTCACCAACTGTCGGAGCTTCTCCTCACGCGACGCACCCTTCATCTCATGCAAAACCGAGAGCATCTGTGGCAAACCCTCTTCGGCATCTCCGATGAAGAACAGATCTATAAAGGCCGCCATCGGTTCGGGGCTGTAAACAGCAGGACCGCCTGCGAAAATGAGAGGATCCTCGTCGGAGCGATCCTTCCAGCGCAAAGGGATACCGGCCAGATCCAACATGGTCAGCACATTGGTGTAAACCAGTTCGTAGGTCAGAGTGAAGCCGATAGCATCGAACTGCCGGGCGGGTCTGGATGTTTCCAGTGAAAAGAGGGTGATGTTTTCGCGACGCATGATTTCCTCGGCATCACGATCGACTGCAAACACGCGCTCGGCCAGAAACCGATCATCCCCGTTAACCAGATGATACAACTCCTGCAAACCGTAGAAAGACTGACCGATTTCGTACTTGTCAGGAAAAGCGTGGAGGTAGTTCACACGACCGGACGGGTCTTTAACGACCTGGCCCGGTTCGCCCCCGGCGTACCGCCCCGGTTTAATGACATAAGGGAGGAATTTCTCTTCGATCAGTTTTCGCATGTCCAATAAGTGCTTCGGCTACTGTTTATCTACCACACGATACAGGAAACGGGGAGTTAGGGCAAGAGAGAATTTGGTTGATGTCTAAGGCCGTTTGGCAACAACGGTACGCCACCGTTTGGGATGTTGAAAAGCCTCGTGCCCGGTTGTGTCAGGTCACAATCCCGTTGACACGGGACCAAGCAACTATGCGGGTGGTGTCGGGCGACCCCGCCCGATGCAGGCAAGCCTGTTTCTCGCGCTTCGCGCGCCGTCATTCTATGTCAGACTTTTCTGTGCGTGGTGTACGTCCTCGTGCCCCCCGTGGCTAGCGGGGCAACCTGCGGACGTCTGCCGCCCCCAAGTGGTACAAACTGTTACTGTCGTAATGACGTTTTCCCATGCTCTGTCATGCCGGACTTGATCCGGCATCCAGGTTCGATTCCAAAGACTGGATACTGGCTTTCGCCAGTATGACGGGCGCGTGGTCCGGATGTTTGGTCGTGGTGTCGGGCGACCCCGCCCGACGCCTGCGTTCACACGTGATGGCTGTCAGGCGAGTCGCCTGACAGCACCTGAAACAAGCCCTGAGTGCTGGGCCACCCGGCAGAGCGGCAGAGGGCGTTGTGCACCTGTCAGGTGACGACTGGCTCGCG
>JAUWMW010000156.1 GCA_030612965.1 bacterium | reverse complement strand
GATTCATCGCACAGATTCTCCTGCTCGTTCAGGCAGTAGTCGCAGTGTTGACAACTCCCGCCCAACCACGGCACACCCACCCGGTCACCCACATTGAACGAGTCAACTTCAGCGCCCACGTCGGCCACCACACCAACAATCTGATGCCCCGGAATCAACGGCAGCTTCGGTTCGGTAAGGTCGCCATCAACAACGTGCAGATCGGTCCGGCAGACCCCGCAGGTGTGAACCGTGATCAGCACGTCGGCAGGTCCGACCACAGGTTCGGGCACGTTTGACATCCGCAGCGGCTGTCCGATTTGTTCAAGAATCATTGCACGCATCTCTTATGAGTTAACAGACATAACACCAAAGGGCAAGATTTTTTTCAAGCAGGACGCGCCAACCGTGAGGGAAAAGGAGTCGAGCAGAGAATCGCGGGCTGTTGTTGTGCCCGCAGAACCTCCAGATTCAGCGAGTATTGCGGCCGAATCTGAAGATTCGACCGCCACAAGAACAGGGTTTCCCAAGTCTTGGCTGTCAGGTTCCAAGGAACCTGACCTACTAATTATTGCCAAGCTAAGGTGTCGGGCGGAGAATCGTGCTCACTGCGGACCGTTACGGTCCATGTAGTCGGCATAGTATTTCAAGCTTGCAATCACCGGCAACGCTGGCGATATTTTTAAAGCAGGAATGTCTCGGGTGTCGACCGTAAGCGCTGCCTGAGTGGTTTTCGTGGCGGTGTCCGAGGGATTATCGAAGCAACAACACATTACGCAGTGAGGGATATCAAGACCGATATGAAAAGAGATGATGACCGAATCGGAGGCGCCCGGAGGCGCTTGTTCGTCGTAACCTTGCTGCTCCTGGGTTTGTGTTCCAGTGCGTTCGCCGCCTCGGAGCAACAATTGCAGGAGCGTTATGACGACGCCAATCGACACGTCAATCGTTCACGAGGGTTGACGCTGGCAATTCTGAAACAGATCAAGCAACTCGACAAGGACTGTCGCGCGAGCAGTGGCGTGCCGTTGCCTGCCCGCAAGAGCGAGGCGCAGAATCGGCTGGGTCGTCTCCAGCCGCTGGTGGATGCGTTCAACGTCAATACCGATCAAACCACCGAGGCGTTGAGTAAACTGCGCACGGACCTCAACTCCGAATCATCGGCAAAAGACCTCGCCGGTCGGCTTGGGCCGAAAGTCGACAAACTGAAGGCTGACCTCAAGAAGTATCGCGGTCTCGTACAGCGCTACTGGGACAAAGCTACCAGCGACTTCGGCCAACCGATTGAACAAACTGAACGGATGGAACCTGTGTACGGTTCAGCAACCGACCAACCGGTGATGATCCACGGTGAGTTCACGGCTGCTCTCGGCTCCTCGAAATACAAGAGACCCCATGCCGATCCCAGGATCAGCGCCTCATCCGGCGATTTCAGTTTCAATCTTAGCGGCCGCTACACGCCGTCAAGCAGGACCACTGTTCAGGGGCGCCTGGGTCACAAAACAACGGTGGAACGCCGTGAGATCAGCCTGACCGACTTCGGCGCCGCCGTGACCCACCAGCTATCCCCGGTGACTTCGGTCAAAGCCGGTCTCGATCTGTCCAAGTACTCCGACAAAGAGAACGACGTGGCTGACTACTCGCAGACTGGCATCTTCGCTCGGCTCAATGCTCGGACAGCGAACCATCGGGGGAACATTGAGGTCAGGCTGGACTCACGAGGATACTCTAACCTGACCACAGCGGACTACAAGACTACCGCCTTAACCGCCGGCGACCTCTGGGCGGTCGGCACGGGCAGTGTCAAGATGCAGTTGCGGTACCTGAAGAAGACCAACGATATCGAGGCGCTCGACCACACTGAGCTGAATCCGAGTTTTATCTATCACTTCAGCCAGGGCGGAACACAGATCGGTGCCTCTTACCAGCAGTTCAAGATGCCCAACCTGGACGACTCACCGCTGGAGAATAACCGTCTCAAGTTCCATCTGCATGCCGGTCGTCGCAGCTCTTCGGGAACAATCAAATGGGGTCCGGAAGTACAGATGTACAAGTATCCTAACCTCGACGACGCCGATATGACCGATCTCAAGTTTATCTATCAGTCAAGTATGCGAGGCCGGCAAACGAAAATGACCCGATGGAATCTCGTGTACCGGATGCACCAGGACACCCTGATGTTCGATTTTGCCCAGGTACAGTTCCGGCGCAACTCACGTCCGGTCGCCAGTGGTCGTTATTCGAAGTTCAACCTGGCAGCGCGCTACTACACCGAAGCATCGGACGAGGACAACCCTCTGCGCTTCAGCAACGTCCACCCGGCCCACACGTTGGATATCTACTATAGCTTCGGGTGGGCTAAGGCTTTCGGGGCATGGCTGCGAACGCTTTCGATCGGTCCGATTCTGGCCACCAAGGCTTACTTCGACACCGAGCGCTCAGACGCATTCGACGAAGATATAGTCGATGTTGATTTTGTCGCTCGCAATCCTCGGAACACGGCCAGTGTCGGTTTGGATGCTGTCGCCGGTATCGCCATTGATCCCGGCATAACCGGGCGGGCAGAGTTGAGTTATATAGTGTCGGCCTATTACAACGCCGATCCCATTCGTACGATTAGCATATTCGAGCTAAAAATCAGATTCAGCTACCCGGTGAACCAGCAGTGGTTTGTCGACGGATACACTGATTTGCATTCAACGCGAGCGGAGATTAAATCCCCCGCCGATCTGGATGAATCGAAGATCGGTGTGCAAGTCCGATATCTGTTTGATGTTCGTCAATAACCCAGCCAGGAGAGATGTGAGATGAAACGAATACCGTATGTTCTATTAGCCGCCGGCCTTCTGTTGTACCTCGTCGCTCCGCTTGCTATGGCGCGGGATGACGAGTTCAACGAAGCTGTCCAGCAAACCGAGGAGCAGTGGAAGGCCGTCCGCACAACCATGCAGGAAGGCAAAACGAAGTTTGACGACTTCCAGAAGAAATTCAAAGAGTATAAGGAAGCCGCTTTCAGCGATTCCCCGAAGAAAGGGATAGAACTCGCTCAGAAACTATTCAACCTCGACAAGAGCCAGACCGCGGCGGCCAAAGAAAAGTTGAACCAGTTGCGCGAGATGTTTAACGCCGTTGATAAAGCCGGGCTGACGGAAAAACTCGAAGCAGCTTCCGGATACCTTGAAAAAGCCGACAAGTACGCCGGTGAAGTTCAGAACATCTGGGAATTCACCAAGAAATTCGATCCCGAACATGCGAAGGACAACCCAACCTATGGCCTGCGTTTGATCGGCGACCTTCTTAAGGAGAGCGCCGGCAAGTTGGAGAAAATTCCGCTGGTGGGCCAGATTCTGGGCAAATGGCTTAAGGCCTATGGCGAGGTGGCTGGCGACTTCGCCAATGCTCTGGATCGCCTCGGCAAAAAGATCGATGAGTTCCGCGGCGGCAACCTTTGTGCCCAGCAGGGCTACCGTCAGGATCAACAAGCTGCCTTTGAGGCTGCTAAGGGCGGCCAGATATGTACGCAGTATTTCGCTACTGGCATATTTCCACGGTTGCGGGGCGAAGTCTACGAAGGCAACAATGACTACTTCCTATTTGATCCCGCCACCAAAGCCGGCTACTTTGCCCACAAGTCAAATGCCGGCAAAGTGTACCGCTGGCACGAACTGCTTCTCGACCGACTCGTGCTGGAACCCCAGTGGTTGGCCAGCCGAGCTAACTGGCTCAAGCCTGAAATCGAAACGCGGGGGCGCGAGCTCTACCGGTTGTTTGCAGGCTGGAAAGATAAATCCAATCCAGGTTGGCTGATTATTTATGACAAGGGCTTGGACCAGAGAGCGTATTTCTATGGCCGGCTCGATGAAGAGACCTTTGTGGCCAACTACGTTCTGTCAGATACGCACCACAACGAGATCGAGGCAATCGTCAAGGAGTACGAGAAATACGTCCTTCTGGCCGGGACCGTCTACGAAGATGAGGATGACAACGTCCGACGATCATCCGGCGCGGTGGTGGAACTGACCCTTAACGGCAAAGTCTACAAACAGACTACCGATGAGGACGGCAAATACGAGATCATCATGGAGGGTAAGGCCGGGGATGCCGTAGGTGAAAAAGTAACCAAGGAAGGTTTCGAACCCCTCAATCAACAGGGACGCCTTCCGCAGAAAGTGACCACCGGTAATGTGTACACGCTGACCAAAGGGGGAGCCAAGCAGGTGGTGATTAGCGGATCCGTTTCCTTCAAAGAGGACAAGGACAAACAAGCGCAACCCCTGGGCGGCGCTACCGTGACGGCGGCGGCGGCGCAGGCAGCCGGCCTGGGCAGCGCTACCAGCGGCGGTGATGGATCCTACAGTCTGACCGTTCAGGTCGAGATGGGAGTGGAAGTTACCTGCACCGCGACTAAAGACGGCAACTCCGGCGCAGCCTCGGTAACGGTAACCGGTGAGGCACATCCGGGCGTTGATATTGTGATCACCGGAACCGCCGCCGACACTTCCGCCCTGGGAGTGGGGTGGATCATCAACGTGACCGTCCTTGACGACAACGGCAAACCGTTGCCGAGTGCCGTCGTTAGCTGCACTCACAATGTCGCCGCGGCTACCACCGGCGCGGACGGCACGACGACGGTAGGACCTGTCCCAGTGCCCAGGAACTGGGAAGAGGAGCCGTTCGCAGTTACTCTTACGCCGTCGATTGTCGCCCAGGGCGGCATCAAGGTCGGCGGGACGGCTGCCTCAGTTACCTATGAAGGCAAAACACCCAGCGCGGCTACCTTAACGATACCAGTGATTATCCCGACGGCGGTAACAGCCAACGGCACTGTCACCGATGCCAACGGTGTCAGCATAGACGGTGCGGTCGTTACCGGCGGCGGCCAGGCGGTCACGGTGGCGGCGGGTGGAGGCTTTTCAATCGGGCCATTCATGTTAGTAAAGGATTCGTCAGTCACCTTGATGGCTACCAAGACCGACGGCACCAACACCTGGGGCGGCGCACCGGTCACGATAACTTTCGATGGCGCCAATAAAACAATCAGCGGTGTGACGATCATTCTCGACATCGAGACCGAAACGGATGTCACGATCACTGGCCGCGTGCAGGACCTTGATGGCAAGGCGTTGGCCAACGCTGCTGTGAGCGCCGCCACCGGTGTGAGCGCCACCACCGACGGTGCCGGGAATTACACGCTGCCGGCCTTTAAGCACAAGCTGGGTACATCGGTCGCTATTACCGCCACTATCACTGACGGCAAAGGTGTCGTTGTCTCCGGGCAGGCCAACTGCAAACCGATGGCCGCTGCCGCCACCGCGCCGCCCATCGTATTGCAGGTCAAACAGGAAGATGTGTACGATGTCACCATCTCCGGCACGGTCCAGGACGAACAGGGCGCCGGGATGTCAGGCGCAGTGGTAACCGGTGGGGGGAGTTCGGCAACCACCGACGCCTCCGGCAATTTCTCGCTGGGACCGGTCGAGATGGCCAAAGGTGAGTCGGCAGCACTCAGTGCTACCTTCGATGACGGCGGTACACAACTGGCCGGTGGACCGGTGAATGTCACTTTTGACGGCGCGAACACCGACATCGGTGGGGTGGTGATCACAATTCGCAAAAAGACGGCTCAGATCACGGTCACCGGGACAGTGAAGGCTGCCGACGGCAGCGGAATCGGCGGCGCCAATGTTTCCGGCGGCGGCGCCAGCACTACCACCGGCGGGGGCGGGAACTTCTCGCTGGGTCCGATCGAACATGAACTCGGCCAGCCGCTGACGATATCGGCTGGTGTCACCCGAGCCGACGGCAGCATTGCCGGCGGCAACGCTACTGTCACACCCACCTCGGAAGCTGTCAGTACCAACATCACAATCGACCTGAGTGGAGACTCGGATGGTGAGGGTGACGAAGACATCGATGAGGACATCGATGACGTAGAAGATGACATTGACGGTGAAGTCGACTACGATGCGCTATTGACAGAGTTTAGCATGGTCGTGGGTGAACTGGACGGTATCGCCGCCGATTTCAACAGC
>JAUWMW010000260.1 GCA_030612965.1 bacterium | reverse complement strand
AATCACCCATATCCACCGGTGGTACGTGAGACCAGGGGAAGAAGGCTTCATCGTCCACGTATGACGTTCCGAAGATCGACCAGTTACACAAGACGGAGTCTCCTGATGGCCAGCAGATGACCGGTGAGGCGTCGTATGCATAGATCGTGGCGTCGCCGGGGATGGTATCACCGTCGGAACCCGGTTCCGCATTGTCACAGTCGCCGTAGTTAAAGAAGTCCAGGTTGACTTCGCCGGCGCCCTGGTGACCCCAGTTACCGGTGTTGGCCACGACCAACGAGAAACAACCGGTGCTGATAGTATCATATGCCGGCGAAACGAGGCTGTCAACTATCCAGAAGTCGATCGGCATCACGACGACGTTCGGTGTCATATTACCGGTTGCAGTCATGTTACCGGAAAGGTGTACGATCGTGCCGGGAGCATTGATAGCCAGGTCACCGTTAATCGTAACAGTACCACTAACCGTGTTGTCGCAGCCGTAGGGGATGGTGACAGTACCCGTGAACTCCGCCGACACTGTCAGCCAGCCAGTGTGGCCGTGGGCCTGGATGTCCTCGGTCAGTGCGAAGGTGAAGACGGTGTTCGCGTTACCACCGTTTTCGATGGTCAACGGCTTGATGTAATCAGTACCATGCTCAGTGTATTCCGGGAAGTCGATTGCATGCCAGCTCGGTTCAAACTTGGCTGTTTGAATCGGATCGACACAAGCCAGACGGAACCACATCACGTCACTATTCTGCCAGGTAGATTGATCAGGGTCCTGTAAGGCAGTACCGGGATCGATATCGCCGATGTACTGAACATCGAGGAAGTAATCACCAGTATACTCTCCGGACGGATCAATCACAATGTCGGGGGGCATGGTGCCGGTCAGGTTGGTGCCGTGGCGGTTCATGGACGACCAGTGCTCACTGCGGCACTGGCCACTCGAACCCGGTTCACCTGGATCAGGATGGCAGTTCGAGGTGTAAGTGTTGGTCAGGTTACGAGGAGCATCCCAGGTCAAACCATAGTCGTCGGAAACGGCCAGGTAAAGTTCAGCATTGCCCGCACCTCTCCAGGCAGTACCACCGCCGAGGGCACGCATGTGGCAGTCGTCGTCAATGCCGAGGGGGATGTCGTTGAACTGGCTCCAGACAAAATACAGGTTGCCGTTGCACTCACTGATGTTCATCTTGGAACCCTGCATCTGCCACGCGCCGCCGTCACAGTTAGTCTGATCCCACTCGAGCTTGGCGACCGTACGTATACCGCAGGTCACATTCTCACCCCAGTGGAACATACTGCAGTCATATCCAACCGATCCGCCTGAATTGGCGTCAGCCGGCCAGACGCGGCCACTCCACCCGATGTGCAGGTCGTTGTCGTCAGTCATCAGAGCCTGACAGTCGGTGAAAGGACGGTAGCCGGCTTCACCGTCGACATTCGAAGTCAGGTTGACACGTGGCGAGAAGGTGGCGCCGTAGTCATAAGAGATCTGATAGTAAAGGTCGTTGTCCAACTGAGTCCAATCTAAACCAGTATTGGAGGAGCAAGTGTCACAGTCACCGGCCTCCGGAAGGTTAGCAACCCAGACCAGGGCTACCTTACCGTCGGTGTTGGAACAAGCCACGTCCTGGGCGATATCGAATACCGTATCAGGAACATAGGGGGGATAATCCCATTCGCCCAGATCGTTCTTACCAACCTTACGGAAGTAGATGATGGCCTGCGGGGTACCGGCTCCTTCCTCCGAAACCTGGGTGAAGACATGCAGGACATTCAGGTTCTCATTAGTAGGATGTTCCTGGTAACGGATTGACGGCCAGATGGGTTCCGCGCCAGGGTAGGCGCCAGCAGCAGTGGTGGAGTCCGGTACCCGGGTGTTAGCCGTGAAGATGAAGGCGCCGGGGCCTAAATCCCAGTAAGTGTGAGCCGAGTAACCGGTACCTGGGTTGTTATGACCACAGAGAACGCCGCGGCCGTCATCGGTTACATCCAAAGAGACATAACCAGCGTAGCCAGTGGTCTGTATCTTTTGCTGGCCATGGAAAAAACCTATGCCACCGGCATAATACACGTTGTAGGCGTAGTGACGCAGTGCTACGACGTCGGTCTCTAGCCTCATCCACAGAAAGTGAACCATGAAGCCTTCACCGCCTGCGACATCGTTGCCCCAGTCGACCATACGAGTCATACGGCCGTTGTGCTGCATGTCGTACCAGGTATTGCCAACCGAAACGCCCGGAAACGGGGCGCGGGATGACGAAGCCTGACCCAGCGATGCCCGTTCACCCAGGTGTGGGGTATAGACGGCATCGAGCGGGCCGGTATTGCTCTCGTCCGCGTACGGAAGCGCATAGTGCATCGCCTTGTGCACCAGCGGGTTGGTCACTCGCGGTGATTCGTCGGGCGATTTGACAGCATGAGCCGTCATCGCCACAAAAACGACCGCCAGTAAGGAGAGAACTACGATTGTCGAAATTCTCCTTGTCATTCAATTGCTCCTTTCGAGAGATGAAAAGTTCCCAACTTATTCTGCCTTCAAAACCAACTCGGAGCGAATCGGCATCGACCGACGAATCTTCCGAGCATCAGTTCCAAATGCCGCGCAATCGCAACGATTACTTTCGTCTGCGAGACACCTCCTTTCCCGGAACCAGGCAGACAGGCCCTAGCAGTGACCTCTTGCGGTTTCCGGTATGATCGTCCTAAAGCTCAAGATGTTTAAGTAAACTCTCAACAAGCCTATTCCGGCTTGGGATATCCCCAAGCCAACATATGAGAAGACAGCCGCACGCGGCTACCTTGTATGGATGCTTCGTGAAAAATCGCTGTTACCAAGCGACAAAACGTAAGACCAAAAAGTCACTGGTTGTTTTTCATCTACGAAGACCACAATCACAATATAGATAACGTGTAACGCCAAAGATGTCAAGTCTTTTCGCATTGTAAAAGGGCGAAAAATGTGTTTGTCGGCCCCCGGAGAGGTTATTAGTGTACCAAGCAAGAAGCCGCTCTCTGAGCGGCTTCTTGGCGAATTGCTGGAGGCGGGTTCGGCGCAATTATTGCGGCGGTCGTGGTCCCGCGTGATAGAGGAAGTTGATCATGTAGACGATGTCGGCGACATCGACCGTGCCACTCATATCCGCGTCGCCGACGTCCATGGGATTGGGCGCCTCGCCGCCTCTGAATATGTAGCCGGCTAACAGCACAACATCATTCAAGGTATACTTATCGTTGCCGTCAACATCGCCTCTAAGCATGCTAACGACATTGAGATTAGTGATCATGGTATCGGCCAGACCGGTGCCATCGGTGGCGATAAACGAGACTTGGAAAACCTCGCCGACCTGGCTGAAGTCCGGCCCAAAGTAGTATGTACCCACGCCGTCGGTTGTATCCCAGGAAGCGTTGGCAATCACCGGTGTAGCCTCCAGCGTAACCGGCGTGGCTTCGGGATCGGTGGCGGTCAGCGCCTGAGTCCACGGGAAGG
>JAUWMW010000113.1 GCA_030612965.1 bacterium | reverse complement strand
GGCATAGCGTCACCCATCGCGGTTGCTTTGGGCTCGTGCTTGGCCAGGAATTCCTCGTACTCGGCCCGCTCGCGCTTCTTATAGTAGGCCACAACCGACAGGACCACCTTGCGCTGGTTCCTGTCAAGTTCGATTACCTGCAACGGAATCGACTCACCTTCGGTAAAGGCGGCGTCGGGTTGCTCAAGGGCCTTGTGACCCAACTGAGCAACCGGGACGAACCCCTCGAGATCACCGTCCAGATCGACCACCACACCGCGGTCGAGCACCTTGGTGATAGTGCCGAGACTATCGGTACCCACCGCGTATTTGCGGGCGATCTCCGGCCAGGGATCCTCATTGAGCTGTTTGTACCCCAGCGATATGCGGCGGTTGTCATGATCTATCTTGAGAATCTTGATTTCCACCGTGTCGTTCTTCTTCATCACCTCAGAGGGATGCTGAATGCGGCGGGTCCAGGACATATCCGAGATATGCACGAGACCGTCGATTCCTTCCTCCAATTCGACAAAAGCGCCGAAAGCGGTCAGGTTCCGCACCTTACCGGAGACGACCTGATTGACCGGGAATTTCTCTTCGATAGTTCCCCAGGGATCAGGCTCCATCTGTTTGATGCCAAGGGAGAGCTTTTCGTTCTCCTTGTCCACCGACAGAATAACAGCTTCGACCTGGTCGTTGACGTTCAGTATCTTGGAGGGATGCTTGATATGCTGAGTCCAGGACATCTCGGAAATATGGATGAGACCCTCGACCCCTTTTTCCAGTTCGACGAAGGCGCCGAAGTCGGTGATCGAGACCACTCGCCCGGTGATCTTCTTTCCGAGCGGATATTTCTGCTCAATGTTTTCCCACGGGTAGGGGGTCATCTGCTTGAGGCCAAGCGAAATGCGTGATGTTTTATCATCGAAGTCGAGAATCTTGACATCGATCTTTTCGCCCAGATTGACCATTTCAGAAGGATGACGGATGCGGCCCCATGACATATCGGTAATGTGCAACAAGCCGTCGACACCGCCGAGATCGATGAATACGCCGAAGTCGGTGACATTCTTGACAATTCCCTGCCTGATCTGACCGACCGCGATTTCGCTCAGTAGCTGCGAACGCATCAATTCGCGCTGTTCTTCGAGCACGACACGGCGGGAGATAACAATGTTACGCCGGCTCCTGTTGATCTTGATAATCTTGACGCTCATCATTTCGCCGATCAAAGCATCGAAATCCGGCACCTGTCGCAGCGCTACCTGCGAACCGGGCAGGAACGCGTCCACCCCCATGATGTCCACGACCAGGCCGCCCTTGATGCGACGCACCACTCGACCCTCGATCTGATTACCGGAATCATGGACTTCACGAATCTTATCCCAGACCCGCATGAAGTCGGCCTTCTGCTTGGAGAGGATGAGTTGTCCGTTGGCGTCCTCAATCTGCTCCAGGTAGACTTCAATCTCGTCGCCGACCTTGATGTTCAGGGGTGCCGGGAACTCGTGGATCGGGATGATCCCCTCGCTCTTGAAGCCGACGTCGACGATGATGTCATCGCGGGTGACGCCCATGACCGCGCCGCTGACAACTTCGCCCTCGCGAATGGAACGGATGGTTGAGTCGTACATGTCGACCATTGCCTGGTAGTCCGGCAGGTCGTAAACGATTCCTGAAATATCGGTGATCTTGACCGCCGATACTTCCGGGACCGGCTCCACCGCCGGCATAGAGGAGCGTACTTTGGCTTTCTCCACCATGCGCTGGTGGCGAGCAGTCATTACCCGCTGGGCCTTTTCCTTCTCCTTGACCGCAACCGGTGTCACCGTGGCGGTATGATCCCTGGTGACTTTGGTTTTGATCCTTCTAGTTTTCCTGGCAGCGCTGTATTTGCGCTTGGAGACCTTGGCGGGCGGTTTTGTGGTTACGGAATTCCTGGCTTCTGCCATTTACTTTAGAGAACCTCCTTACATGAACCCTGACGGTTTTGGATTTTTCCCGATATGGGAAAACCGTCAGGTCGCCGCGTTCTCTTCGCGGCAGCCGCATAAAATAGCCTGACCTGAGGAAAAATCAAGTCATTTCTCTAATATCGCGGCTGGATTAATGATCGGGTGACAAGCGGTTTCGGTTTAGGGTTTTCCCGTACTGCTGAGACCGGCGATGCGCTCCATCACCACTCTGGCGATCTCAGTATAGCTCTCTTTGGAGGTCTCAAAGGAGGCTACCCAGTTGGCCGGCAGCGGTTCACCGTAGGTGATGCTAAGGCGCTCACGACCGAGCAAGCAGGCGCCGAGATGATTGGAGCCGTGGATGTAGGCGGGCACGATGGGACAGCGCGCGCGCACGGCCACCATCCCCACCCCCGGCTTCGGATCGAGGAAACGTCCTTCTTTGGCCCGGGTACCTTCGGGAAAAACAGTCAAGCCGTAGCCTTGTTCAATTACCTCGACACAACTGTCCAGGGCGGCGCGGTCGATAGTACGGCGACGCAGCGGCAGGGCGTTGGTCCTTCTGATGATGCTGCCAAACAGAGGGTTCTCAAACAACTCCTGCTTGGCCATGAAGTACACCTGTCGCGTCGCCCAACTGCCCACCAACAGCGGATCATAGTACGACAGATGATTGCTGGCAAGAATGAAACCGCCTTGTTTCGGGATGTTCTCCGTCCCGCTGACTTTGATGCGATAGACTAATTTGGTGATGACTCGCGTTAGCGTCCATCCGGTATAGTACAGGATTTTCATGGCTACTTGATAACCGAGTGAATCAACGCGATGATCTTGTCGACCTGTCCTTCAATGGTGAGATTGGAGGTGTCGACGATGTGCGCGTCAGAAGCCTTGGTCAGGGGAGAGTTGGTGCGCTCTGAATCATACTTGTCGCGACGAATGATATCCGCCTCTTGTTCCTCAACACTGCTATCGATACCCATGCCCTTGAGATCCAACAGCCGCCGCTCAGCGCGAGTGCGGGTGTTGGCGTCGAGATATATCTTGATGTCGGCTTGGGGGAAGACGACTGTGGTGGTATCGCGCCCTTCGGCGACGATCGAGCCCTCTTTGGCCATCTGTTGCTGTCGGGCTACCATCGCCACCCGCACCGATTTGTGCGCGGATACTTCGGAGACATGGAGCGTGACTTCGGGGCTGCGGATGTCGGTGGTGACGTCGTACTCGCCGACCAGCACGCGGTTGACTTCTGCTTCGGTGGCAAACTCAAACTGCATCGTGCGCGCCATCTCACCCAACTTGTCACCATCGGAGGGATCAATTCCGCTCTTAAGGGCAAACCAGGTGACGGCGCGATACATAGCGCCGGTATCGAGATAGGTATAGCCCAGCCGTGCCGCCACCAGTCGCGCCGTGGTCGACTTGCCCGACCCGGCAGGACCGTCGATGGCGATGATCTTGCCTTTCAGCTTGGACAAATTCAGCTTGTCGTCAGTCATTGGGGCATGGTAAGGGATGGCGCGATGGTTGGCAACGGGAAATTCCGTCGGCAGGACACGTCGGCTGGTCATCAACTCCACCCACCTTAATCAGTCACTGTCCCCAGCATCCTGATCCGAATCGGATGATTGTTCCGTTGTGCTCTCCGCCGGCCAGAGGTTAAGCACAATCTCCTGCAAGCGTTCTCTTGCCAAGTCATTGCCTTGTTCATTGTAGAAGTGTTCAAGGAAGGCGAAGGCGCGGCGGTAGTTGTTGGTCATGTTGCGCGACTCCCGGTCCAGCATGGTCTCGCCGCCCAGACCGCGGTAGGCGTAGCGCTCCAGCACATTCCGTTCAAGCGCACTGAGGTTGCGGCGGTCGGCTGGGTCCGGCATCACCCGCAAGGCCAAACCGTCGAACCTGAGATAGTCGTTCAGCCCAAAGGGGACGCGACCGCCCAGCCCTACCGAGATGTAGACAGGGCGTTGCCAGCGGTTCGTGGTCAATATCTCGAGCAAGACCTGATCGGCCACCAGCAGGAATTTACCGCCAGCCATCGGCGCCACTGTCAACTCCACCGGCAGATTGACTGATCCAACGGAGTAGATGGTCACCGCGTGGCTATCAATCGAAATGGGCCTCATGTTTGCCACCGAATCGTCGGTGAGGCTCCACGGTAGGTCGGGCTGGTATTTCAACAGGCTGTGCAGTCTCCATGAAGTATTCAGAAGAGGGTAGTTCATGGCGATGACATCGGTGCGGAAGCCTTCGACCATCTGCAAATACCATATCGGAAAGGTATCACTGTCGCCCGCGGTGATGAGGATAGCATTAGGTTCGCACGTCTCAAGAAGGTTGCGGCCATAATCGTAAGGCAAGTAGTTTTGGCTCTGGTCATTGATCTTCCAGTTAGCAAACAGAGCATTTGCCGGCAGAGCGATCACCAGCAGCAAAGCTAACAACCAGTCTACGGCCGGTCGGTATCCGGTCAGCCTGGATAGTAGTCGTAGCAAAGCGAACGAGCCAATCCCGATCCATACACTGAAGAGCATGAACGAGGCCAGGAAGTGGCGGTCCATCTTGCGGAAGTAGTCGACCGGGATGTTCAGGTAGAAGATCGCCAGCGCGCTTGAGCACAGGAACATAATCAGGATAAGTAACGCTGCTCTCCTGCGCACGAAGCTGTAAAGGAAACCGACGAGGCCGACCGCCAGCGGCAGCCCGTACAGCGCGTTCCACTTGACACCCAGCGATTCGTAATCGAAACCGGCGAAATTCCACCCCAGGTAGCGCAGGTATTCGTGGTTGATCTGGATATCCCATAGTGAACCTTTGCGCTGCAAGAGATCTGCCCCGAACACCGAGATACCCCGCTGCTTAAGAGCCAGGTAGTCCCGTAGAGCAGCGAAGCTGTCGGGGTTGGAGAAGTTGATCTGCGGGTCGAGTTGAGCGCGAAACATGTTGAACAGTTGCAGCGATAATCCGAGCGCGAATAAAAGCAGACCGCCCAGCCACAAGCGACCGGATAGGAATGTCCGCGGACGTCGCAAGAGAACCATCACGAAGAATCCCGGCACGAACAAGAGGTTACTGCGGTGCACGCTCAGATCCAGACCAAAGATGAACACTGCCAGCAACAGAAAATTGCCGGCCCCCTCAGCGTCCGGGTTTTCCCACCATCGCACGGCGAGGTAGAACAGCACCGCCGCCGTCAGCAGGCTCAGCCCGTACGGGTTGGTGTAGCCGGCGTGCGCCCAGACGCTCACGGCAAAAGCCAGGGTAAGCGACGCTACCAGCGCGCCGGTGACAATCGCCGTGTCGTCATCGTCATCGTCCCCTCGCATGAAACGCAGCAGGCGAACTATGGTGAAGAACAGTATCGTCACCGCCAGCGCCGTCGCCAAAGCTAACACCAGATTGAGCCGCGCCGACGGCGTCACGAAAAACGTCGCGAACCATGACAGACGTCCCAGCAACTGCAAGAGTAGCGATCCCGGCGCGCCGTCGACACCCATCGTGATGCTGCTGGCCATGTAACCGGCGCTGTCCCACCACCGGGGCCCCGGCCAGAGCGTCAGGCAGTAGGCTAAGAAGGAAAGCAGGAACACGCCGAGACCGGTGAACCGGACTATCGACCGGCTGTTGGCTGATTCGGGTTCATTCTCCGATTTGACCACCTTGGAACGGCGCGGCCACAATCCGCACGGAATCAACACCAGGTAACCAAGAATCAGAAGCAGCGGCGCGACCGTCATCGACCAGAAGGAGTCCACCGGCGGCGTGCGCAGGCAGACGAAACCGACTATGATAACCGCCAGACCGAGATAGAGCTTCGATGAAGGTTTTTGCACGTTGTTCATCCTGACTCCTAACGGCTGATGCTAATCCCGTTGACCGATGCGATCCGGTTGCATAATCGTGGACTATTATACACTTGTCAAGTAACTACTCGACCGCCTCTTCCGACGCGGCGGGGGACGCTGAGACATCAGCCCCCTTCGACTGCCAGGCTGTGTTGCAATTGTATGTTCCACTGGTTCCTGCGTTCGCCGAAGGTCCGCCGCGGCGGATGTGAACCGGTGGTTCTTAAGGCTGCTTTCCCACAATGCCATAGCGAGAATCGCAGGGTCACAATCCGCTTGGGCGGATCAGGACCCTGCGAAACGGCTTTATGACACAGCCTGTCCGCTCAGGGTGAGGTCTGAAAACTCTCGTTCCCCGGCACCTCATGGTGAGCGGAGTCGAACCATGAGCGGAGTCGAACCATGACATTCGGTGCGAGGTGGAGGTCCCGAGGTTGTCCCACAAGTTGCTTTTTCTGTTGCGTAGCGGGGGGCTTGTCTCCGCCGGCCACGGGACGTTTTGCGGCAAACTGAACATTGTCGAAAACCTGAACTCCGTTCAGGTCTGAGTCTGACCAGACTATCATGTTCTTCTTGACAGGGAACCGCCAAAGCTCAAGATTTGTATACTCGGTACACGGGAGCACCGTTTGATTCTATACAACGGACGGTGCGCCGATAACGTCAAGAGGGTAAACCGCAGAATTGGATCAAGCTGCAGACCTGGAGGATCAAACAATGAAGGAAGTAAATCGTACTCTAACGCTTGGGATATGTGTCATGGCGGCTATGCTGACACTGACCTGCAGCAAGACCACCGGCCCGGCGAACTTGCATGATTTCCCGGCGCCACTGGATGCCGTGGCCGAAAACATAACTCTGACCATATACTCTGATGGTCGGGGGACCCTTCTTCAGACCACTATGTTGGCGACCGAGGGAGATGTCGTGATTGATGTCGAAGAGACCGATCCGTATTACGACCCGCCGCGCTACTATATCTATGCCGATGCCGACGGGTTTTACACCGAATTGTATCAGTGCACGAAAGGGGATTCAATAACGGTCGATCTCGACGGTGTGCCGCAGGTTCCGAACTCAGTCACCGGAGTGATAATTGCCCGCCAGACGTATTTTGCCGACACGTATCTGAACGGTCAGGAAGTGTGGCTCACGAATTCGCAAGGTAATCTGCTGGTTGCCACCAACACTGACGCGCAGGGTCGCTACGGGATCGCAGGGCTGCCTGCCGGGGAGTATACCGTCAACTTCTCCTACGAACAGATGCCGTTTCAACTTGCGGTGGCCAACTCAAGTTCAGCCGACTACTCTGATCTCAGCTTCTGGGCGCCGATGCAGGAACGTGCGCCGTACCTTTATCTGTACCCGGAAAGCGAGCAGGACATACGCGTGCGGCTCGGTTTTCACGACGGCGGATATGTTTACGAGTCAGAGCCTCCGTACTGCGACGGCTGGAATGTTCGCGCGACGCCGGACGGCACAATCGACGGCAAATACCGCTACCTGTTTTACGAAGCGCTGGTGTCGAAACGCTTGGATCACGATCTGGGCTGGCTGATCAGTGGGCA
>JAUWMW010000203.1 GCA_030612965.1 bacterium | reverse complement strand
TATAGAGTTGGATATTGAGTTAAGGAGTGTGAGCGCATATGGGCGGTGAAGTAGCAGAACGAGCACCCAAGGGTGGAAAGAAGGGTCTGAGGCGGCCAAAACGCCGGATCTCTATCCGCATCGATATGACGCCGATGGTTGATATCGCCTTCCTTCTGTTGATCTTCTACATGGTAACAACAGTGTTCGCCATGCCGCAGGCGATGGAGATCAATCTGCCGCCGATTGACGAGGAAGAGGAGATTGAGATCAAAGAGTCCAACCTGCTGACCATCCGGGTCGACCATGAAGGCGTCTACTGGTGGAATCTTCGTCGCGTAGCGCCGGACAACCTGCCGCAGTTGATACCAACTGCCGACAACACCCCGGATACTGTCGCGTATAGGTTTAATGCCGATAGCCTTCAGGGACTGTTGATCGGCCAGAACCGGGGTAACGATAAACTCAACACTCTGATCCTGATTCACCGTGACGCTACTTATTCCGACATGGTCAACATCCTCGATGAGGTCGACCTGATCGAGCGTTCATGGAATACCTACACCGCCGAGCAGTTGGGTGTCAAGATAGCGGATATCCCAAGAGACCAAAAGTTCTCCTATCGTTACGCTATCGGCGAGTGGGAAGACAGAGACGACAAGATTATGGATGCGGCGCGAGCGGCCGTAGCGACAGTACCGGCAGGAGGTGAAGAATAATGGCTGTATATCCTCTATGGTCGCCGTACGGCGCGTATGAACTGAAGTCCAAGTATCAACGCAATTTCCTCTTCGGTACCGGCCTGACCTTTGGAACGGTGGTTCTGATTCTGTTGGTAGCCTGGTTTGTGTCCCGAGAAGACGAGATGGACATCGGCGCTGCTCCGGTCTTGGTGATCAAGACTGTAGCCGACCTCGGGCCGCCGCCGAGCATCGCACGCAGACCTCCTCAAGTTGCCGTGGCAGCACCCCAAACGGCAGCACCAAAAGTCGGGATCCCCAAGCCGGTGGCCGACGATGAAGTGCTTGACGAGGATGTTGTGCTGGCTACCCGTGATGAGTTGGCTGAAATCGTAGCGCCTGACATTGCCACCGTAGCCGGCGAGGGCGATATCGAGATTGATATCTCCGAGGACGATTACCTGCCGGCGCCGGACGAGTTCGTGCCGGTGGAAATCTATCCTGAGATGATTCACCAGGCTCCTCTGGAATATCCGCGGCTGGCCAAACAGGCCGGCATCACCGGTGATGTTTGGGTCCAGGCTTTGGTGGACAAGGACGGCAATGTCCGTGACGCTCGTGTCGGTAAGTCATCCGGGACCGTCTCTCTGGATGAAGCGGCGGTCAAGCAGGCGATGCAATGCAAATACAAACCCGGTATCCAGAACGGGCGACCGATCGCCTGCTGGGTTACATATAAGGTAGAGTTTACGCTCGATAATTAAGCGACCGTCACTCATAGATTAGCGGGTAATGGGCATCTGCCGTCACCGGGAGGTGTACCATGACTGGTCAACATCAGGCCTCGGCCCACGCGAGAACCCCGACCCTCTTTCGCCAATCCACCGCCTTTCTTATGAAGGCAACCTATCAGCAACACATGCTGTACGGCATTGCTGTGGCTGCCACAGTCGTCCTCTTGCCCGCCCTGCTGGCATCTTATTGGCCGATTGAACAAACAGACATAATAGTAGCACGGTCTGCACCCAGGGACACAGTCAGTATTGATTGGTCCGACGATAAGTTCAGAGTTATCCGGGATCAACCGCGCATACCCGCTGGTGGCCGGGCAGGTGGTGCCTCGGTCGGGACCGGGTTGTTGGTCGGTGATATCAGGCTGGTAACTGACTTTGACGAACTCAAGAGCGAGGCTGGCTTTGGTCCGGGTAATCAGGGAGAGTTTGCGCCGGAGGATGATTGGGAGCCGGGCGGCGGGCTTGGGTTAGGTGGGGCGGCGTTTGTTGCGGATACGGCGGCGTATCGGTTTCACTCGGCCGAGCTTGACCGGACGCCATCCCTGGTTTTCATGCCTCAACCGGAGTACCCGCCGCTGGCTCGGCGCGCCGGAGTCGAGGGCAAGGTCATTCTTTGGGTGCTGGTCGATATCGAGGGCGGAGCCGAGGAAGTGAGGGTTCATGAGGAGTCCAACCCCGGCTACGGATTCGGCGACTACGCCGCCCGCGCCGCTCGGGGAGCTGCTTTTGCACCCGCCATCAGTAATCGTCAGCCGGTACGATGCTGGGTCTCGATCCCTGTTGTGTTTGTGTTGGAGTAAGGCTCGCGGGACGCAGGTTAACAGCCCGTGGCGGCTCGAGAGTAGTACAATCGGTTACTGCTGGTGCAAGTGGATATTCTTGCGTTTGTAATCGATGGTGATTTTGTGGCGATAGAGAAAACTTGCGCCGAGAATCCCCTCGAACTCAACCCCCCGTGCCGACTGGCGCAGATTCTGCAAATCGTGTACGGTAACCATCACACGACCAGAAAACACCTTGTCGTCGAGATTGATAGACCCAATCGCGGACCGTTTACCAACCTCAGTGGCCACGCCCAATCGTGCGGCCAACTCAGGTGTGACAACAGTGTAGGAAGCGCAGTAGTCGAGGATCATGTCCGCTGTGACGCTGTCGTTAAAGGTTGCTTCGACGAGGATAAAGTGACGATGCGTCCTAAACGGTACGCTAATGTACTTCTTAGTAGCAAAGATGTCCGGCTCTTCCATTTGCATCTCAAGCAGGTGGCGCGGATAGTCGACCGTGACATAGAATCGCCGCAAGAGCTCGTGACCCAGCAACCCGTCGGGATACCCTCGACTCTGATCCTTTATCAGGGCGCCGAGGTCGATAGCTGCTGCCCGCAGGTTGTACAGTCGTTCCTTACCCACCTTGAGCGAGCGCAGTTCCACCCATGACACGTCGCTGGAACCGTCGACACCGACCACCTGTCGCGGCGGCGGTCCCCCCACCTTCGAGAGATCGTTTTGCTCTGCGAAATCGCGATTTATGTATAGTCGGTCAGCGCCGGTATCGATGCCGAAACGTCCTTTGACGCGACCGTCGATCAGAACCTCAACTTCTACTAACCCGCGTTCAGGATGGAATGGAACCTCGACTGCAAACGCGAGCGCGCTCAACGACAAGGCTAACAGTACAACCCAGGTAGTTCGTGCGATGGTTGATTGAGTTCTATGCACCGGCTTCCCTGGCCTTGGTTTCACGAGAGATCCTTGCGTCGTCTGGCGAATGATACGACACAGCCGAGCAGTACGATCGTGGTGCCGATCCATACCAGGAGAATCATCGGCTTTCTGGTAATATCAAGCACCAGCACTTCCGGCGTACTGGTGTCCAGTCCCGTGATATCGAGAAGCACAGTACCCTGATCGGCCAGAATCCTTTCTATGTTTATCGGCATGGCGCCGGCAGAATCGAGGTAGGCAGGTTCGCTGATGTACCTGGGATTGCCAAGCTCGTCAGTGGTCATGATTAGCGTGGGTGTGATGGTGTCGATGGTGCCTTCATGCTCTACTTCAAAACGTGTTGCTACCCGGAGATCCTCGGTCGACCCTCCGTGGTTGCCCATATCGAAGCCCAGGAAGGTCAGGTGGTAGCCCTGCACCTCGTGCGTTTCACCTTTGGCGATCTGAAGTCCACCGCTTTCCGCCGACTGAATCTGCTGTGGCGCCAGGTAGAGATCATTCAGCCAGTATCGTTCGATATGCGGTCGCTTCATGATTCCATCCAGCCGCGGTGAGTAGTACAGTTGCGGACGGACCTCGTGAGAACCATCACCATCATCAAGAGTAAGGATTAGTTCGTTCTTTGGATGCATGATGTCGTTGGCCATGCCGAGGTATTCTAACCGTACGCCGTAGCTGCTGCCGCCTTCTTCGGTAGTCAGTGTCAACTGCTCGCTGGTGGCGAAAGCTGACGATGCCAGCACGCCGATCACCATGATACCGAATCCAAAATGGGTCAGATGCCCAGCTATGGAACGCCACCCGTTGGGCAGGCAGCCGAAAGCCGCGGTGAGATTGGTAACGGCGGCCATGGACGCCATGGAGAACAACATCAGATAGAGCGGTTCGCGCACGCCGACCAGCACCGAGATCACCAGGCCACCGGCCAGCGCTGCGAATGAAGGAATCAGTCGACCCCACCAGTCAGGTTTCATCACGTACATCACCATCCCCGTGGCGACCAGGCCAAAGACCAGCACAAACGCCAGAGAGGCCGTGGACAACAAGAAGAACAGCCCCACGCCGGTGGCCATAGCAGCCAGGGCCACGAATACCAGGCGCATCGGCCACGATGATGGACGGAAGTTATCCTGTCGGGTCAACGGTGAAATAGCCAGAATCAACGAGTAGACTATGGCTAAGGGCAGGGCGAAATCGTTGTAGGTGGTGACATCAGCCGCGCGTGGTTCATCAGTGAAAACGGACGTAAGAAACGGCAGCGAACTCCAAAAGAGCACAATCATAGCGAAGGCAAACAGAAGCGCGGTGGCCGCCACCAGTGTGAACTCCCGTCCGTAGAAGTTGTAGTCAATCGGGACATTTCCTATCGACCGCAG
>JAUWMW010000205.1 GCA_030612965.1 bacterium | reverse complement strand
TCGGAGTCGATCCAGTAGTAGCCGAACGCATCGGGCCCCCCGGCATCGAACAGAACCGGCAGGCCCATGTTCGACGAACCCATCCCCTTGGCCATAAGGAATTCAGCCGGATCAATCTGATGGTCGCGTTGCGCCGGTTCCACCCGACCGCCCTCAACCAGCCCGGTAAACAGGACAGCGTCCTTAAGAGCGAGTTGCACAACCAGGCTGTAGTCAAGGCTACCCTGACCACCGTTGTCGATCACCAGGTCACGCGCGGTGGAATCACCCTGCGCGAGGGATACTGTGATGTGCGATGGGGCAGCAACGATCGCCGCCGCGAAATCAAGCCTGATGTTGTCTACGTACCAGTCATCACAGGTCGAGCAATCGCCGGCCGAGTGCAATCTCAACTGAAAACCGTTGTGCAAAGCGTCGGTAGGTATGGCGGCAAAGGACAGTTCGAACTCGGTCATGGCCGAACCGCCACCGAGGTGCGTGACCAGATTTGTCCAGACGTCGCTTGAATTCCTGTAGTCGATCCACAAATCATCGCCGACCGCCGGCGGATTACCGGCGCCGCCGCGCTCGAAATAGTACGATAGGACAGCCCCGTCCTGTCCGGTCAGATCGATCGGCTGCGTCAGAAGAGTATCATACTCGCCGTTCAGATTCAGAGCATACGGTGGACTTGGTGGATTCAATGCCTCAAAGGAAACGTCGGCGCCGGAGTTGTACACCCATCGAATGCTGAAGAGAGTATCCTCCGGGAACGAATCCGACCAGGGAAAACTCCCGGTGGTGCCGTCGGAGTATGTCTTAAGCCGGGCGTCAGCCGACAATACACCGTCGCCGATGGAGGTAGCCACTACCTGCACACTGTCGTAGTCACCGAATGCGCTGTAAGGTATCTCCACGCTCACCGTGAAATCAAACGTCTCATCCGCCGCCAACTCGCCGGTTGCGGAGATAGGTGATGTCCCTGTCTCATCCCACAGCCCGGTGGTCCAGTTGTTGCCGGAGAAAGACAAGGTGTACTCGTCCGGCAGAACGCCGGTGTTGGTGACGGTCAGATCAAACCAGACCGTGTCATAGGCCGGTGCGTTTCGGCTGTCGACCTCCGGTGTCACCGTCAGAGCATAGTCAATCACTCGGAAACCGTACGTATCGGTGGTATCGGCTTTGCCGTTGGCGTCCAATGCGAACAGGTAGTAACTGATGTCCGTGCCCGGCGACTGCGCTGTGATGTAGCCAGTGTATTCGTCGTCGGCTCCCCCGGGAGTCAGGGTGTCAAGGACCCAACCAAGCCCGGCGTGGTAATACAGCAGCAAAGAGTCCGGTATGAGCGTGGTGTTCGAGGTAATGATTGCTGAGACCTCATAAGCATTCAAGGTGTCCTTGGTATCGGATAACGGCGTGTGAGTGATGTTTACACCGGCGTAGGGATCGTAGCCGTCGAGCACCGTAGCGCCCGTGTTGTCCGGGTCCAGCCAGTCGCGCAGTCGGTTCGACGACGATCCGCCGCCGGTCCAGGACAGAGAGAACTTGCCGTACCAGTCGGGGGTGAGGCTCTCGCAGGAGGCGTACCCGCCGTGAAGCTGCCCGACGATGCGATGATTCGGATCGAACAGGGGAGAGCCGGATGATCCCGGCTCGGTAGTGCCGTCTTCCCACTGTCCCACCCGCCAATGAGTTGTACCGGAGGACTGGAGGTAGTTGGTGGAAGTCAGCGGATCGTAGTCAAACGAAATCTTCTTGATGTCGCCGGAGGGATGATGGATACCTACCGCGGACGAGGCTGCCGTGTTAATATTCGACCAGCCGTTATAATACGGTGCGTAGCTCTCCGGCGGCGTTGCGCTAAGCTGCACGAGGCCAAAGTCTGATGTTGAGTAGCTGGCCCGGAGCGTAGTACCGGAGATGGTCATGTTGGTCGGACCATCGATGTTATCACAAGTGGGGCTTTCGTAATTGAACATGATGATCCAGGTCGACTCGCTGCCGAGACAATGGTTGGCCGTCAGAAAATAGGGCGTCTCATCCTGGCGTACGTTGTTGACTAGAGAGCCCGAGCAAATGCGAGAACCGCCGGAAGTAAGAATCATGGCCACGCCGCGTTTATCGTCCTGCCAGGGCTCACCTTCAGGGCAGTTGACGTTATTGTTGCACCAGCCGGAACTGCCGAAGCCGTCGGCGTCCTTGAAATAGCTGAATATGTCCTTGTAGCCATGAACGATGCGGTTGATGGCCAGCTCGCCTTGCCCACGAACCTCGGCCGGTTCATAGTACTCGATTATCGTCACATCACCCCTCACCGGTGCGGTCGCGAACTCGCCGTGGTCTTTGTTGTTGCGCTCGGTGAAGGCGCCGATGGTCATTCTGCGATCTTCATTATAGAGATGTAGCGTAGCACCCGGCGGCAAGTGGTAGCGACTGTAGAGCAGGTTGATGGTGTAGGCGCCCGGCGAACTGATTTTCAGCCGCCAAACTCGGCCACCATTATCCAATTCTTCCCAAAGGCCGGAGTTGTCAATACTGTAGTCCACATCGAAGGGGGCGCCGAAGCGAAACGGTAGACCTTCCGCCTCTTCGATTTCATCTTCGGCCAGCAGTGCCGCTACGTCGACCGGCCCCGTTCTTACTGTGTTTAGATCGGTCCGAAGTGGCTGATCAAAGCTGACCGGTGTGGCCGGTGCGCTGATTTGCGCCACCACGGATCCGGCCGAGACTGACGCGAGGATAATCAAGATTCCAATAATGCGGTTCGGTTTCATTACGTTCTCCAATGTGTGCTTCTAATGTGATACTTTAGATGTCAAACTACCATGCCGTTGTGTATGGTAACAAGAACCGACATTGCCGGCTTCATGTTCTATACGATCGAGTCTTGTCTGTCTGTGGCTGAAGCCGCTCCGGTGACGAAGTTTCGCACGATAAGTCCACTTCATGCTTCTTTAGGACCTGTCGGCACTGACTGCGGGTTCTGCAGGGTCGCGATGCTGATAGCGTTCGCTTCACGCAGAAACTTGCGATAATCAGCAGACCTTCTTCGATAATGGGTCAGATCAATCTACCTTGTTGGACCTTTGCTTGACGTATCGATAGTGCCAATGTCCAACCGGAAATATATCTAATGAAGCCGTTTTTTGCAACGAAGGAAAACAGCTTATTTCCGTGCGTATGGGGATGGGGCGGTCGTTCGGGTGGTTTCAGGCTATTGTTTGAACGAATCGAGAGCCGCCTCCATGCTGTCGAAATGATCAAACACAGTTATCAGCCGGGTCAGCGCCAGAATCGACTCAATCGCGGTGATGTTCACCAGTACCAATCGACCACCGGCGTTCTTGACCGTTGTAAGCGCGGATATCAGCATGCCCAAGCCGACCGAGTTGATCCAGTCAACCTTCTCCATGTTGACCACGATATTTTTCTTGTTGAGGTTGATATTCTCGCGCACCCGGCCATGGAAGCGTGTTGATTCATCGCCGCCCATGATTTTGCCGGAGATGTCAAATACGACAATGTCGTTGTCCAGAGTGTCAGTGAATTTCATCGTAAACCCTCCTTATGATAATAAACCTACTCCACGGCAAAACAGAACATAGGGATCATCGATTTCCCAACTGCAAAGATAAGAAAGATCGCGCTTAGTGTAAAGCATATAAATGCTCACTGTGGCAGCGAGTGGCGAAGATTTACTTGAATACTGTGGGCGGCAGACGTCCTGAGGTTGTCCCATGAGTGCATGTTCCGGTGGTTCCTTCGACATCCGGAGGAGGTCGTGAGAACCGCCGGTTCCTTAAGCGTACTCTCCGCAACCGTGTGGAAAGATCGGTGGGTCACAATCTCGACTGCGTCGATCTCAGGACCCGGCGAAACGAACTTATGGGACAACCTCTCCCAGTCTGACCCTCCGTACGATGTAGTAGGTCGAAACCAAGCCTGTCCTGAGCGCAGCCGAAGGGCGGCTTCGACATTGCGTCAGGAGTGCAGAGCTTCTCACCCACAAACTGACGGCACTCATGCGCGAATGAAAGCCACTGCAGGTTGTGAGCACCCGGTCAAGGTCGCGCGGCGGATGGGTGAGCGTGGGGTTTTCAGACGAAAGACGCACAAGTTCGGATGCCAACTGTTTGCTTGTCTGAACATCTGGCAATACCTATTGTTAGCGAAAAGGAATTGGTTGTCCGGAGGCATTAGACTATGAAACTGATGTTGGTTGTTCTTAGTATCTTGTTCGTTGGGTCGGCAGGGGTACATCCTCAACAAGAATCGGACATTCTTGAGAGCATCTTGTCCGAGGTCGGATTCGCCAGAGAGGACCTGGGCTATCAGCCAACCGGATATTGGAACCGCTTCCCGTTGGATGTGCCGCACAGGTTGACATCGTTTGACGCCCTCTTCGCCGAACCACTGAAGCTATACGACTACGCCGCTGTCATGGCCAACACGGTTGAGTTCTATCTCGACCCAGCCTACACCGACAGTGCGCACGATGGTCTCTACAAGCTGGTCTACAACC
>JAUWMW010000347.1 GCA_030612965.1 bacterium | reverse complement strand
ATGGATTACTTTCATCGCCTCGCGACGGAGGGTATCGCTGACACCGGCTTTCCTGACGGTCCGTTCTTCAAGGCTCCGTTGTACCCTTTGTTTCTCAAACTTGTCTACGCTGTTTTCGGCGCCGGTCCCTGGCCGGTGAGGATAATCCAGGCGTTGATTGGTAGTGGTTCGGCGCTGTTGACTTTTCTTCTGGCCGGTCGTCTCTTCTCGCGGCGAGTGGCGGTGATTGCCGGACTGCTGGTGGCCTTTTGCGGTACACTAATACTGTTTGATGGCCAGATACTGGTTTCGTCGTTGACGATCTTTCTGAACCTGTTGTCTCTGTACTGTCTGACGATTGCGCTGCAGACCAGGCGACGTGAGTTTTATCTCGCCGGCGGGCTGCTCCTTGGATTGTCTGCCATTGCCAGACCAACGGTACTCGCGTTTGCTATGCTGATGCTGATTTATCTGGTGTGGGTAGCCAGGAGGTCAACGTCGACATCACCGTGGAGGACACCCTTCCTTTTTCTGCTGGGGCTGATTCTGGCGATTGCACCCGTCACCATTCACAACGTGGTCAAGTCCGGCGAGTTCACATTGATCGGCACCTACTCCGGAAGCAATCTGTTCAAAGGCAACAATCTCCATTCCGACGGTGTCTCGGCCTTAATACCCGGTACCGGTTTGGAATGGTGGGAGGGATCCTCTATGGATCACTCTCGGGCCATAGCTGAGCGTGATATGGGCCGCCCCCTGTCCGCCTCCGAACAGTCAGACTATTGGCGCAACCGAGCCGTCAGGGAAATTGTCAACAACCCCGGTTGGTTCGCCGGACACTTATGGCGGAAGCTCCTGCTATTCATGGGTGGTTATGAACTGGCCAACAACTTTGACATCTACTACCTGACTAAGCGGATTCCCGTGCTGAAGCCGCTGGTACCCAAGGGACCTGTCTTCTGGCCATGGGGGGTCATCCTGCCTCTGGCTGTCGCCGGGATAGTTTTGGCTGGCCGCCGATCTGCTGAAAACAGGTTACTGGTCTATTTTCTGGCAGCTTCAATTCCCGCATTTCTATTGTTTTTTGTTACGGCACGCTATCGGTTGCCATTGATACCTATCCTGTCGGTTTTCGCCGGTTACACAATCGACGCTGTAATCCGCGGACTGAGAGGGTTCTCTCTACGTCGGGTCACGGTGGCGCTGGCGTTTTTCCTGATGATCCTCATCACATGTCATCTGGACCCATATAGCTATGCCACGGGTACTGAGGCGCAGGGTCATCAGATGGTGGCAACTATGCACAATCGAAATGGAAATCAGGCTGAAGCCGAACGCTACTACAGGCTGGCTCTGACTGAGGACAACACTCTACCCCACGCCAACAACGACCTGGGCCTTTTGCTTCTCTCGAGAGGAGACATTGACCAAGCCATCCAGTATCTGGAAAGAGCCGTTCGGTACCGTCCGGATGACTGGTTGTTGCGTTACAACCTTGCCTATGGCTATCTGCAAGCGAACCGGCCGGCTGATGCCGTGCCGCTGCTGAAGGGCGTTATCGAGGAGGCGCCGCATTTCGCTCATGCGGCCGGTAACCTGGGAACGGCCTATCTGCATCTGGGCCAGCCGCGAGAGGCAGGAGCGGCGTTCCGGCTGGTGATATCGAAGCCGACTCACTTGAGTTCCATGGCTACCACGGTCTCGGCCTTGCCTTCGACGGCATGGGTGAGCCTGATTCAACGCTCTTCTACCTGAGACGAGCACTCCTAGTGGAGCCTGCGTTTGCCCTCGCACACTACAGCCTGGGTTTGTACTGGTTCAATAGTCAGGAGCCGGATTC
>JAUWMW010000308.1 GCA_030612965.1 bacterium | reverse complement strand
TAACCATTCAGAAACGTCAAACCGTGCTGGAACGCGTAAGCCGTCATCGGCGAGCCGTTTAGCGCCTCGCCGTTAACCGTTACTGTCCATGCGCCGGTCACGATAATAGCTAATCCGGTGAGGGTGCAGATAGTGAGAGTGTCGATGTATGGTCCCATCATAGCGACCGTGCCCTCGCGGACCGGTTCATCGGTTTTGGCGGCGGCGTGGGCAATCGGCGCCGATCCCTGGCCGGCCTCGTTAGAGAAGAGACCGCGCTTGATGCCCCAGATCAGGGTATACATGAAAGTCGAACCGGCAAAACCGCCCACCGCGCCGGAGGGAGTGAAAGCCATCGAGAAGATGTCCGAAAAAGCCTGCGGGATGCGGTCCATGTTCAAAAGCAGAATGGTGACTGCCCCGCAAACATAAACAACAGTCATGAACGGAGACAGGATAGCGGTCACGCGACCGATTCGTTTCACGCCGCCGATTATCACCATTCCCACCAGCGTCGCGATGACCAGACCGGTTATCCAGACCGGGACGGCAAAGTCGGAGTTAAGTTGATCGGCGACGGTGAACGCCTGTATCGCATTGCCCGTAGCCAGGGCGCACAAAGAAGCAGCGGAGGCGAAGACAATGCCCAACCATTTCCAGCCCAGCGCTTTTTCCATGTAATACATAGGGCCGCCCGAGGCAGAACCATCCGGGTTGATCTTGCGGTATTTCATGGACAGAGTGCACTCGGCGTACTTCAGCGAAGTACCCAGAATGCCGGTCACCCACATCCAGAGAAGCGCCCCCGGCCCGCCGTAGTGAATGGCTGTAGCCACACCGGCGATATTGCCGATACCGATCGTCGCCGACAATGCTGTCGACAGAGCCTGAAAGTGAGAGATGTCCCCTTCGTGCGAGGGGTCGTCGTACTTGCCACGGGTGATATCGATAGCATGTTTGATGCGGCGCAATTGTATCCAACCGAGCCGGAACGAGATGAACAGACCGGTACCCAGGAGCAGAATGATCATAGCCGGAAAGATATCCGGCCAGCCCCAAACGTAACCTGTCGCCTCGTTAATGATGTGCCCTACAAATTCCACGTCGCCTCACTATGTTAGAATGGTGACCTACCGTTTGGAGTTTTCTACTTCTGCGAGTTGTCCGGTGGTAGAACATCACCGCCAAACTAAAACAATCCGGATTTCGGGGCAAGTGTAAACCGGGGATGCGGTCGCCCGTTTCTTCTTGTTGCTGCCGTATTTGACAAAAACGGCCGATCCGGTATATTGTCAGCAAAGAAAAGGACACACCCAGTAAGGAATTACTGCAATGATCAACCCGACCCGTTCTGCATCGTCTCAAGTCATAGCTGTCGCGCTCATCTGTCTATTCACTGTTCCAGCAGCCACCGTGTCGGCCGCGGGCGAGCTGCCCGAATCTATCCCAATCCAGACCGAACTTGATGGCTCCGGTGTCGAAATGACCCGCTGGGTCGACCCTCAGGGCCGAACACCGATCAGCTATGCCCAGTGGCGGGCGACCCGGGGACCGGAACGTCCGTTCGAGGTGAACTTCGCGCAAACAGCAGCTCCGAGTAAACGGGGAGTGTCAACAACCAGTATGTGCATTATCGTAAACACTGAGCTGTATCCTTCGATCGAATCCGCGCTGGATCAGTACATGTTGGATCTCACCGGGGAACTCTACGAGGTCGACCTGTATACCAGTTCCGGCGGCACGCCGGAGGAGATGCGCTCGTTTTTGCAGCAAGAGCATCTGGCCGGTATGGAGGGATGTGTTCTGATCGGCGACCTGCCGGTACCCTGGTACGAAACCTGGTGCGGCGACCCACCCGCACACCAGGAGTTTCCCTGTGATCTTTTCTACATGGACCTGGACGGCGTTTTCACTGACAGCGACGTCAACGGGATGTACGACACGCATACCGGCGACCAGTCCCCTGAAATCTGGATGGGTCGATTGACCGCCTCGGTGATCAATATGGGTGGGGGTGACGAACTGTCTTTGCTGCAAAACTACTTCTACAAGAACCATCTCTACCGCTGTGGATTGATGGGCGTGACCAGTCGTGCCCTGGTCTATATCGACGACGACTGGGCCGGCGGCGGCGAGGGTTGGGACCTCGAAGTCGGCGCCGCCTACAACACCCGCACCAGCGTACTGGATAAGTGGACCACCTGGGCCGACGACTACGAAAGCCGGCTACCGGTCGATTATGAGCTCATTCAAGTTTGTGTCCATTCCAGTCCGCATGTACACGGTTTCAAAAACCCTTCAGATGACTGGAGTTGGACCTACAACGATGAGATCATAGCCATCGACCCGCCGGCAGTATTCTACAATCTGTTTGCCTGCTCCAATGCACGATTCGTTGAGAATGACAACATGGGCGGCTGCTACATTTTCTGCGACGGCAATGGCTTGGCCTCCATCGGCAGCACCAAGAGCGGGTCGATGCTGGACTTTGGCGGTTTCTACACGCCTTTCGGCGACGGTGAGTCGATTGGGGAAGCCTTCCGCCAATGGTT
>JAUWMW010000356.1 GCA_030612965.1 bacterium | reverse complement strand
ATGGCAGATCTGAACTCTCGGCCATCTTCACAGCCGAAAGCTTGAAATCCCGGTCAAAATTACGACGAGACATAATGAACACCTCCAAAGCCAACTTAACACGACCTTCAAAAAGTGTCCACCTTTTTGGGGGAAGATCAGTCCTTGGAACCTGACGCCTACCGTCAGGAGCACAGCCCGCCGCCGCGGACTGACCTACTACATCGTACTGTGGGCGGCAGACGTTCTCGTCTGCCCCTTCGTACGATGTGGTAGAGCAGGGCAGGTCTGTCCGCAGACCTGCCGATAGTGGCGGGTTCGAAGACGGACCCGCCCTGCAAAACGTTCTTCAAATGGGCAGACCGGGAAGTCCGCCGCGCACAATATCAAGGGTTTTTGGAAGGTCCCATGAAAGGCGGTTCCGTCTTTGTAGGTTTGGAGATCGTCCGGGCACAAGAGAAGGGCGGCAGATATGCATATCCACCGCCCTGACAAGTTGGCCTAATGCGGGAAGAAACCCGCACGGCTCAGAATAACTACAGTGTCTACATCAACTCGTATACTACCGAGATGCGAGCGTTCATATCGTTGCCACCGCCGTTGCCGGTGATGAAGTCGAAGCCTCTCAAGAACAGATCGGGATCAGTTTCAGTGTCGACATGTAGCCGACCCCAGTGGAAGCCGAAACCGAGATAAGTGTCGTTGGCTGCGTACTTGTCCTTTTGTTCAACGTCGGAGCCAATCTCCTGTTTCCGGATGATCCAGTCTGAGCTGGCGCCCATGCGGATATCCATCCACTTGAACACGTCGGCATCAAACCCGATACTCCAGTACGGGAAATAGGTATGATTGAGTTTTTGGTCGAGACTTGCGGCGGCCGTTTTTGATTCACGCTTATAGTTATCGAGTGCCAATCCACAGTCGCCGACTACCAGGACATTTGATGCCGGCGTCCAATTCACTCCACAGCCGAGATCGATTATGAACCGTGTGTCCTTCGTGATCAAATCGTCCTTGGTGGCCGGGTCGCCATCAACGACATGATCCTTCTCACCACGCTTGCCATGGTGAACCCCAGCATGGCAAATCATAGTGTAATCGCCATACGATTTGAATTTTCGCGCAACTGCACTTATTTCCATGTAACCGTCGGCATCACTCTCAACAACTGATGGCGTGTTAATCATCTCGTCAGTCCAACCGCCGAACATAAAATGTACGGCTGCGTCGAAGTCCTTGGCGGCATTAGTTATACCGAAGCCAAACTCGTACACGAAAAACTTCTCCATGTACGCGTTTGTGGCGTCCGAATAGTCATTGGATGCCCGAGTGTATCCGAAGTGAAACCCGAAGTTGTTGGTGCCGGGGAAGTTCTGGCGACCATAATACAGGTCTACCCTCTTGTCGGTCGTTCCGAAAGACCCCGTAAAGTGTCCAAAGGCCGTGCCGTCATAGCCTTGCGGTCCACCGATGTCGGGTGTTGAGATATAAGTACCTAAAACCCAGGGGTTGTCCTTGTTGAATTTCCAGTGGACACCCATTTCGTAGAAATCGTTGCCCCCGAATTCGCCGATAGCGAGGTTAGGGTATTCGTTCAGGCGTGATGGAAAGATGGTGATGTTGGCTTCATCCAAGAGAATCATGTTGTTGTCACCCATCGTCCGTACGCGTGTATCGGTAGCTGTCGCCATACTGCTCAGGAGCAGCAGAGCGGTAAGCGTAATAATAAGCTTTACTTTCATTGT
>JAUWMW010000348.1 GCA_030612965.1 bacterium | reverse complement strand
CCCTGACTTCCCTTCACTTATACGAGTTGACTTGAGTCTGCGAATGTGGCATATTACAGTTTGTGCTCGATTTGGAGTTCGGATGTGAATTTGTATCGACGAACATTTTCGATTCTGCGGCCATACCTCAGGCAATTGGTCACGGCTTCAACGTCGGCGGCCTTGCACGCTTTGCTGTCCGGGCTGATGGTCTGGATGGCGGGGCCTCTCCTGATGACCCTGTTTCAGGTGGAAGCGCCCCTGTCGATGGCGCCGGCGCCAACCGAAATCCATGCAACGCCGGAGCCGGGCTCAACGGAATCGTCCGCAGCCGATGGTTTGGTCACCGAGGTGAGCAGCGGCATCGACGCCGTGCGCGATTCAATGAAGAACTGGGTGCACAATCTGGTCGAGGCCGAAACCCGGCAGGACACGCTCATCAACTTTTGCTGGCTGATCATGCTGATTGCCATCGGTAAGAACCTGTTCATGTATATGCAGGGATTCTTCATGGCCTTTGTGCAACAGTCGGTGATCCGTTCGCTGCGTGATCGTCTCTTTGAGAAATATCAACGTCTCTCGCTCGACTATTTTCACCGCCGTCGCACCGGTCAGATTATTTCGCGTGTCACCAACGACGTGGTCGTGCTCAATGAATCAATCGACCTCGGCTTCAATCATCTGGTGGCCGACACAATACTGGCCCTGACGTTTTTCTCATTCCTGATTATCCTCAGTTGGAAGCTGACACTTCTGGCTATGGTTGTTCTTCCGGTGGTCTTCGGTTTTATCTGGTTCATAGGCAAAACCCTCAGGCGGCATTCGGAGCGCTCACAGCAACGCATGGCCGACGTCAACTCCGTCCTGGAAGAAGCCGTGAACAACACCCGGATCGTCAAGGCTTTCTCGATGGAGAAGTTTGAAACCGAGAAGTTTGTCAAGACGACCACCAACTACTTTCGGTCGCTCCTGCGCATGACTCGTATTCGACACCTCTCCTCGCCCATCAACGACGTGCTCATCAGTTTTGCCGGTGTGGTCATTCTGCTGTATGCCGGGGCGCGCATTATCGCCGGTACCGGCGAGCTTGACGCGGGCGATTTCATGACCTTCGTCGTGGCCATGTTCGCGATGATCAAGCCGGTCAAGTCGCTCAGTCAGATCCATATCAAGCTACAGGAGGGGCTGGCCGCGGCCGAGCGCGTTTTCAGGGTTCTTGATGCCGACGAGAAAATCGTCGACCCCCCCCAGCCACGAAGAATAGATCGTTTCACCGACTGCATCTGCTACGACAAGGTCGATTTCAGCTACAACTCGGGTGAGCGGGTGTTAAAGGACGTATCCTTCAAAGTACGCTTCGGCGAAGTGGTGGCAATCGTCGGGCCCTCAGGCGCCGGGAAATCGACGCTTTTGGATCTGCTGCCCCGCTTTTACGACCCGCAAGGAGGCTCCATTACAGTAGATGGAATCGACATAGCCGCAGTCTCACTAGCTTCACTGCGCGGCCTGATGGGAATCGTCACGCAGGAGACTTTTCTGTTCAATGACACCATCTACAACAATATCGCCTACGGTCTTCATGATGTTTCGCGTGAGGCGGTAGTGGATGCCGCCCGCATGGCCAACGCCGATCGGTTCATCCGTGAATTCGAGAACGATTACGATACGCTGGTAGGCAACCGTGGTGTGATGCTCTCCGGCGGCCAGCGCCAGCGGCTGGCTATTGCACGCGCCCTTTTGAAGGATCCACAAATCCTGATTTTCGATGAGGCCACCTCGGCGCTGGACACCGAGTCGGAGTTGCTGGTCCAGGAAGCTATCAGCCGCCTCATGAAA
>JAUWMW010000325.1 GCA_030612965.1 bacterium | reverse complement strand
AGGTTGGCGAGGTCCTTCTCGCCGCCGGAGAAACGCTCGACACCGAAAAACTCCCCGCCGTCCATCACCCGCAGATTGTACTTGCTGTCAAGCTCGACCAGGCTGTATTTGCCGCCGGTCATGTCAGCAAACAGTCGGCTGGACAGTTCAGCCAGACGCGGACGAATCCGCGCAATAAGATCTTTGCGGAAATCGGCAAAGAGAGTCCCCAGTTTCTCACGGTGGTACCTGCTGGTGCGGTGCTCTTCCAGTTCGTCCTCAGCCTTTCTGAGGTCTTCCTTCTGTTTGAGCTTATCATCCAACTCGGCACGAGTAATCTCAACTTCTTTACTAAAGGAGAACTGTTCCTTCCTGGCCTCTTCCAGCCGATGTTGGGCCGACGTCAACTCGAGTTGGGCCTGCTCGAACGCCTTTGCATCGTAGGCAAGCTCGGACAACCGGTCGTTCAAGGATTCGATTCCTTCAGCGACCTTTTTCATTTTCGAATCGACCGCATCTATCTCCAGTTGCACCTGCGGCAACCGCGACAGTTTTCCCTGTAGTAGTTGACGGCGCGCCTGGGCGGATTCCAGTTCGTCCAGTTTCCGCTCAAGCCGGTCGAACTCAGACTGATCAAAAGCCACCACCGAACTGGCTGCGAGCTTCCCGGTCAACTGCTCAATTGATACTGTGACCGCACCGTCCTTGTCTTGAAAAGATGACAGTTCCTTGTCGGCCGCCACCTTGTTGACCCGAACCTGGTAAAGAGTTTTGGACATCTGTTCAAGCTCCGTCCAGCGACCTTTCAGTTGTCTGCCCAGATCAGATTGTTGCTTCAGGTGTGAGTCCAGGTCCAAGGCCGATTTTTTCAGGCCGATCAACTCATCTGTCAGATGCTGTCGAATCTCAGGCAAGTCCTTACCCAACGGTCGGTGGCACCGATCACAAACCGAATCCGGGCCAAACCTGTCCACCGACTGAATCTGCTGATTCAGTTTCTCGATCTGCCGGGCCAGGCTGTCGCCTTCAGCCTTCAATTGACTGTACCGGGAACGTGCCTGTTCGAGTTCGCTATGGGCCTGATCGAGGAGTTGAGCAACGTCATCAGGGATTGCCTCGAGCTTGTGAGCCAGAGAATGAAGTTCGCTCCGACAGTTTCCAAGAGCGGTCTCGATCTCCTGTTTCTCCCAATGGCTGTGCTCCAATTGCTGTTGCAACTGCCGCCTCAATTCACTGCGGCTGCGGGCCTCTCTCATCCGTTCAAACTCAGCGCGAATTGGCGTCAATGACTTAATCAACTCGTCCAGTTGACCCTTTTCGGAGGTCAAGTTCAGAAGCTCTGAGAATTCGTTTTTCAGTTGGCTGCTTTGCTGCTCAAGAAGAGCCTGGGTTCCGCTTTCCGCCTTAAACCGGGCGGTAATCTGTACCCAATCGGATTTTCTGGCCTGCTCCGAAGTGAATCGATCGGTCGTCTCCCTAACCATAGTTTCGGCGCGGTGAACAGCATCGGTTACCGACCCCTCGCGGGCGTTGAGTTCACCTAACCGAGTAGTAAGCTCCTCAATCCTCTCAGCCAAGCCGGTGCGCTCGGCCAATTGTCGTTCCATGAAATCGATCTGTCTGACCTCGACGCGAAGATCCTCTTTCAGGCGGATGATCCCCTTATCCAGTCGTTCAATGCCCAGCAGCCCGGCCAGATGGTCCCGCCTCCGGGATGGCTGCAAGTCCGACAGGGTGTTCAACTCCTGCTGACGAGCCAGGAAAGACGTCAGGAAACCCTTGAGATCGAGCCCCAACAGCCGGCTGATATACGCCTGCGTCTCACTGACCCCAACCGACTCCGACCTCTCGCCCCGGTACAACTCGACCTCGGCCCGCTCCGTTCGACCCACCAAACGGCGGATAACCCGATAAGGTACACTCTTGACCTCGAACTGGAGAATCACTTCGCAGTTATCATCCACCCCGGCAAACTGTGATTTGATCTCGTCCTTCCCGCTACGAGCCGCCGGATTGCCGTACAGCGCCCACGCCACAGCCTCTACCAGCGACGATTTCCCGGCGCCGTTGGGACCGATTACTCCTATGACGTGATCCGGCAGCGGCAGGACCGCCTTCCTGATAACCCGAAAGTTCTGGATTTGTAATGACAGTAAGCGCATTTGCTCTCTAAGAAACCGGCTTGTCCGCCCAACTGTCAAGGACATTTCAAGGTCATCGTCCTGCCAAAATCCGGAGTTTGCCCGGAATTCTCA
>JAUWMW010000256.1 GCA_030612965.1 bacterium | reverse complement strand
CGGGGCATAAGCACTGGATCTACAGAGCGCTCCGTGTAGATGAACGGAATCGCGATAAGAGTCGCAGCGGTCATGACCGTTGGTAGTCGGTTCAGCCAGAGTGGTGATCGGAGTGTCAACCGAGTCTCCCGTCAATAGCTCTCAAGTAAATATCGCTGCCACATAGCGCAACGCTACGAACAACACCATTGCTGCCAGAACAGACTTGATCAAGCGGGCCGGGACGATACGCTGCAATCGGGCGCCGACGTACATGCCGACCATCCCGCCCACGCCGAACAGACCACCTAACATCCAATCAGGCGAGACCGACATCGAACTGTTACCTGAGAGCGCGCCAAGAGTGGTATAGGCGGCGATGCCGACACCGGAGGCTATGAAGGTGGTCAGCAGGGTGGTGCCTGCGACCGAGTGAATCGGGAAGCGGAAGACCGTTACCAGCACCGGCGCCAGCAAAGCGCCGCCTCCGATACCGTAGGCGCCGCCCACAATACCGACAACAAAACTGACGGCCAGGATCTTGACCGTAGAGTTGTGGTAGGTGCGTCCGTTGAATTCAAATGCGAAGCGTCGCCGATTGAGTTCCAACGACCGCACACCCGCAGTCTGGAATCCCGATGCGGTGTCTTCATCGGCTCGTTTCTTCCTAAGGATATTCGATACCAGTCGACCTGCAATGTAGAGTAGCACCAGCCCGGCAAACGGCTTGAAGGTGATCGGGTTAGGCATGAGTTTGACGCGGATGATAACTCCCAGAACAATCCCCGGTAATATGCCGGGGATAATCGCCCACACGAGCGACCAGACCACCCGCTGTTCGCGCACGTAGCGATACACGCCGCTGGGTATAGCCACGATGTTGTACAGCATATTGGTCGAACTGACCACGGGTCCGGCAATGCCAAGCAGACTTACCTGGATCGGCAACAACAAGAAGGCGCCGCTCACGCCGGCCATCGACGACAGCCCGGCTATGACAAACGCGATCAGCGGTGGCAGCCACCATTGAATCTCGATGCCGCTGATGGGAAAGGGTATCATACTGCGCTTGTTCCAGTATCGAATCTTTGCTTTAGTTCGGGATCATTTTACTGTATTTTCGGTTCCGAGAGAAACGTTTTTTGTTCAGGAGAACAACCTTATGGCTGTCAAACTACAACTATCCGCATTTGAGAAATATGCTCACGAATACGATCTTATTACCAACGCGGCCCAGCGTGAAAAGTATCATCAGAAAGAAGTCGATGCTCTGATTGCTCGGTTTCGTCCGAGATCAGTTCTGGATGCCGGTTGCGCCTCAGGGCTGACAGCGATGCTCTTCGCCCGTCGCCGCCGTCGGCCTGGATCGTTCGCGGCGCATGATCAAAGTCGCAAAGGAGAAATTCAAGAACGTTGATTTGCCGGCTGAGTTTCGCTGGGGCGACTTTGAACGCCTGCCGAAAAAGCTTCATGAGAACTTTGACCTGGTGGTTTGTCTGGCCAATAGCATCTCCGGAGTGAACACACTCACCGGACTCAAGCGAAGCCTCAAGAATTTTCGCGCCGTCCTGAAACCGGGAGGGTACCTGGTGCTGCAGATGTTGAACTATGCCGCTGTCAAAGAGGATACTCTTTTCCCGATCAAGGTGACTGAGAATAACGGGATTGTCTACGAACGTTTTTCAGAGCGTCGGGGCAGCCGGATCTTTGTGTATGTGATCCGCCTCGATCTCAACCAGAAACCGCCGAGCTACGAGATATTCCGGCATGAGTCCGATAACTATAACGTGGACGTCGTGAGCCGGGGGGTTGCTCAAGCCGGATTCACCGGAATTCGCAAGTTCGGCGACCTTTACCTAAAGAAACGATTTGGACGGTCGTCGCGCGACCTGGTAATCATCGGGCAGCGGCCAGATCGTTGAGTTCTGACTTGAATTACCGATAATTGATATATTGAATAAACATCGTTAGTCGTGGGGTACCATGTTCGGTCTAATAAGTGCGCTGGAAGAAGAACTACTGCTATTCAAGGAAAACCACCGCGTGGATCAGGTTGTCAGACATGCCGGCCTTGATTTTCACCTGGGCGAGTTAGGGGGTCAGAAGGTGATCCTGCTTCGCTGCGGCGTGGGGAAAGTCAACGCCGCCATGGCTACGCAATTGATGATCGACCGATTCGGAGTTGAGGCGGTGGTTTTCACCGGTCTGGCGGGCAGTCTGGTGCCGCATCTCAAGCGCGGGGACGTGGTGGTCTCAAATTTCGTGGTGCAGCACGATATTGACCTGACCGCCTTCGGACGACGCCACGGCGAGATACCCGATGTCACCCGACTGATTGAGGCTGCCCCGAAATTGGTAAAGGCCGTCACCGATGCCTATGATCGTATCGACGAAGTCGACACAGCGGCCGGACAGATGGTCGTTGGCACCATAGCCACTGGTGATTCGTTCATCTCGGATCCGCAAAGGATACGCTGGCTACAGCGAGAGTTCGGTGCTGTTGCCGCAGAGATGGAAGGCGGCGCGGTCGGTCAGGTGTGTCAGATGAACCGAGTGCCCTTCGTGATTATCAGAGTGATCTCAGATGGGGCCGGAGATGGCGCCGCCGCCGAATTTATATGCTTTCTGGAGGAAGCATCAAGGATAACGTTCAGAATAACCAGCGAGCTGTTGGCTGAGTTGAGCCCATCCGCTGCAACCGACGGATGATTCCAGGTCTTGTCCCCGTTTTTTGAGTTGACACGGTGGGACCGATCGGTAACTTCACCGCTACCATGAGAGTAACTCTGTTCCTAATAGCTATCCTTATCTGCCTCGGCGGGTCTCTTCAGGCGCAACGGGCGGTGCAGGGTGAAAACACTCTTGAAAGTTTCCGTCCCGACGGCGAGTTACGAATGTGGACATTCGTGGTCAAGGATTCCACGATCGGCCGGCTGTTCTCAACAGTGAAGGGGCGGACCAGTATCAACGGCGTCGAGGCGTATATAATCGAACAGCGTCTCGGATTGGACTACACGAGGTCCGGCTCCGACGTCGCAATCGATGTCGAGGGCAGGCAGTTCGTGGCGGCCGACGGTACCTATCTCGGCAGCGACCTGCAAATCAAAACCGGAGATCAGACGGCACGTCTGGAACTGAAACGTGATGGTGACACCCTGCGCGGTTACGTCGAGCAAGGCGGACAGGAGACAGACCAGGAATACCATTTCAGCGCCGAAGGTTTCGCTGCCGATGTTCACCTCCTGGACATGCACGAACTGTTCCTGGCCATGCGTGATTTCAAAGTGGGGGATACCATCCGCGATACCATGTTTGTGCCGCAGATCATGCAGAAGCAGTATGTCGAAGCTACCGTCAATATGTTCGTTAACAAGCAGGTGTACAAGGGTGCGTTCGACTCCACTTTTGTGATAGTCTATTCGCAGCCGCACCGGCAGGCCTTTTATTTCACACCGGACAAACGTCTGGTTAAGGTGGAGATCCCCGGTCAACAGTTGAAGGCTTATCTCGATATCGTGCGGGTGTTCGAATCCGGCGCCTCCGAAGAAACCGGTCATGCCCTTGGGTGTTTCGTCGCACGCTTGCC
>JAUWMW010000373.1 GCA_030612965.1 bacterium | reverse complement strand
AATGGCGTTAGATGGATTGAAGTTGTCGGAAGTGAAGAGATCAATCAGTTCTTCGCGCGAATAAATCTCTCGGTCAGTCTTGGGCGACCAGCCCAAAAGACAAAGGTAGTTGAACATCGCCTCAGGCAGGACACCCTCGCGTTGGAAGGCGAGCACATCTTTGTCGCCCAGGCGCTTCGATACTTTCTTCTTGTCCGGCCGCAGAATCATCGGCATATGTCCGAACTTCGGCAACTCAAATCCCAACGCCTGATACAGATGAATCTGTTTGAAGGTGTTGGTGACATGATCATTGCCGCGAAGAACATGAGTGATCCCCATATCGTGATCGTCAACCACCACAGCCAGATTGTAGGTCGCCGTGCCGTCCGAGCGTGCCACGATGAAATCCTCAAGGTCCTCGTTCTTCCGTTTCAACTCGCCTGACACCAGGTCGTCGAATACTGTCTCCCCGTCAGGGATCCTAAGCCTTATAGTATAGTCTAAACCGAGAGCGATTTGGGTTTCTACTTCAGCGTGCGACAGATTCAGACAGCGTCGGTTGTACCGCAAATCTTTCTTCTCGGCGCGCGCTTTCTCTCTATCCTGAGCCAACCGCTCCGGGCTGCAAAAACAACGGTAGCCGTGGCCTGATTCGAGCAACTTCCGGGCGTGTGTTTTGTAGAGATCGATGCGGTCCGACTGGTAGACGATCTCATCGTCCCACTGCAAGCCGAGCCACTTCATGGCCGACAGAATCGCCTCCGTGAAAACCGGGTCGCTGCGTTCCTTGTCGGTGTTCTCTATCCGCAGCAAAAACTTCCCGCCATGGCGCCGAGCGAACAGGTAATTGAAAATGGCCGTGCGAGCCGTTCCCACGTGCACATACCCGGAGGGTGACGGTGCGATACGAACGCGTACTTCAGAAGGTGTCATAGCTCATCATTCTCGATTACCATCGGTTGTGGAAGGGCGATCCTCGCCCGCACTCTCGTCCGTGGATTGCCCTGGTTCCGTGGTCGGTCTCGGCGGCGATACTATTTCTTCCGGCGGCGCCGGAGCCATCGACGGTATTGACA
>JAUWMW010000275.1 GCA_030612965.1 bacterium | reverse complement strand
GAGGCGAACTTGTAACTGACCGAACTCTTGTTCCGCGGCAGGATCGTTACATAGCGCAGCAGGGTATCCACGTTGGGGGTATAAATCAGCCGCAAGGGATGCGTCCCGACCGGCAGCGAGTCCAGCGTAAACGACCCGGCCGCGTCCGGCGAGTAGCTCTTGGTGGTGGTGCCGCCGCCACCGTTCGGAATCTCGATCTTAATGTCGACCGAGTCAAGATAGACAGTCCCCGGCACCGAGTCGTTGGCATCCCTGATCGATCCGTCGAGTGTGTTGAGCGTGTAATCGGTCACGGCGTCGGCTATCTTTTTGGTGATGGTCGAACCGCCTCCGGTCGATGTAATCGTCACTCCGCCGCTGTAGTTGTAGAGGGTGCCCCACTCGTCCATCTTGAAACCGGTCGAATCCTGGACCAATCCCGGTGCGACGTAAGGTCCGTCCCAGGTGCTGTAGCCACCGGGACTTTCATACAGCGCCTGTAAATTCGCGGGAAAGCCGCCGACGTCGCCGACGTAGCCAAAATCGGCCCGCTGTCTGTTGGAAACGATCGCCGGATCCCCAACGATGGCCTTGGCCAGCATCTCCATCTCGCGCTCGGTCTCAACCCTTCGAGCATCCTGAACAATCACCGTGGCCGACTGCATCGCCACCGCTACCAGTATGCCGACGATGATTATCACCACCGTCAACTCGATGAGGCCGAAGCCGCTGATGTCCCGTATCCGCTGCATCATGAGGCTACCACACATCACTAAACAGTTGGGTTTGCAGGTAGCTGCTGCGACCGGGATCGATATTGACCAATCTGGTGAGGGTATCGTTGGTGGGGAGATAGACCGTGCGCAGAGTCTGAGTCCCGATCGGAATGGAGTCAAACGCGACCAGTCCGTTTGCGTCGGGATAGGCGGTGCGCGAACTGTAGCCACCGGCCCCATTGGGATGAGTGAGGATAATTCGCACCGAGTCTCGGAAAACAGCCCCCGGCGGATCGTTGTCGAGGTCGACCACGGCGAGGGACAGGTCGTTGTACAGGAGGTCATCGGTGGCGTTGGCGATACGGCGGCTGATACTGGACCCGCCGCCGGTGGAGACGATACTGTTCCCTCCGGAATAAACGTACGCGCGGCCCCAGCCGTCGAGTTTGAATTCCGACGATGGACCGCTGGCGGTAACGTAGAAATCATCGCGTACATAGGGACCATCCCAGGTACCGTATCCGCCCGGGTTGGTCACCAGCGCATCCAGATTGGGCGGCATGGCGCCGACATCACCGACATAGCCATAATCAGTCCGCGCTCCTCCGGAGAGTAAAGTCGGGTTGCCGGCCACGGCGTAGGCCAGTTGCTCCAACTCGACCTTAGTTTCCTCGGTGCGAACAACCTCATTTGTACCCTTCAGCGACTTCACGGCCACCGAGGCGATAATGGCCACGATCACGATTACGATGATCAGTTCAATTAGCGAATAGCCGGTTTCTGAAGCGAGTCGTGCCGTCATCTTACCATAGCCTAACATGGTTCATCTCATAAGATTATCGGCATGTATTGATGAGTGGTTTATCGCCGCTTAAAGAAGGTGTAGCCGATGTACCGGGTCGCATAGATCAAAATGGCACGATATCCTTGGATCTGCTGCCATATTTGGGTGTTTAAGTATCCACTATGACGAACTCGGTGAAAAGTGGAAAAAAAGTTACACATTGACAATTTTCTTATGGACAAAATGCATCCCTTTGGATATAATGGGCAAGTAGAAATAGAAATGTGGGGAAACCAATCCTACATTTGAACAGTTAGCTTGGCAAAAAGTTAAACACTGAAGCAAAGGAAGACGGCATGCGCTTATCTCGCAAATCAGACTACGCCCTCAGAGCAGTACGACACCTTTCCGGGCTGCCAAAGGGACAACTCGGCTCCATCAACTCTGTAGCCGAAGCAGAAGTGGTGCCTCGCGAGTTTCTGGCCAAGATTCTCAAGGACCTCACCCGAAGCGGCATCCTGGTTTCATACCAGGGCGTCAAGGGCGGTTATGCCATGGCCCAAGAACCCAGGGAAGTCAGTTTCCTCAATGTTATCGAGGCAATCGACGGCCCACTCCATCTCAACCTGTGTACCGAGCCGGATGGCTGCCGTTGCAATCAGTACGAGACCTGTGATATACGCATTTTCTGGGAGACGCAGGAAGCTTCGTTCAAGAAAGCCCTCAGCAAACAGCGCTTTGCCAAGTACCGCAAGGGTCGCAAGTAAGAACGCCTGGCAGCGTCTAATCTGAACATAATTGGTACCGGCGGGTCGCTTCTTGGAACGGCCCGCTTTCCTTTTTGGGGCTTGTGCGGTCGCGCAGGTGGGTGTTATATTCGTTGTGACAGCACTGGCTGTGTCGTTGGAGAACTTCCTCCGACGGCTGGTGTTAAAGAATAGGTGAATCTGCTTTCAGGAGTGTAATAATGGTAGATTTCAGCGATAAACAGCATCGAGTAAAGATCGGCCTGGCGGAAATGCTCAAGGGGGGCGTGATTATGGATGTCATCAACGCCGACCAGGCCAAGCTTGCCGAACAGTCGGGGGCGGCGGCGGTAATGGCGCTGGAGCGCGTGCCGTCCGATATACGTGCCGATGGCGGCGTCGCGCGCATGGCCGACCCGGATGTGATTGAGGGAATCAAGAAGATCGTGACCATCCCGGTGATGGCCAAGTGTCGCATCGGGCATTTCGCCGAGGCGCTGGTATTGGAATCGCTCGAGGTCGACTTCATCGACGAGTCCGAGGTACTGACCCCGGCCGACTACAAAAATCACGTCGACAAATGGTCATTCAAAGTGCCGTTCGTATGTGGTTGCCGTAACCTGGGCGAGGCGCTCAGGCGGATCTCCGAGGGTGCGGCCATGATTCGCACCAAGGGCGAAGCCGGTACCGGCGATGTCTCCGAGGCGGTCAAGCATCTGCGCGAAATCGGCACGGCCATGAAAGCGCTGACGGTCACCCCCGATGACGAACTGTATACCGCGGCCAAAGAACACCGAGTGCCGATCGATTTGGTGCGCATGGTAGCCAAAACCGGGATGCTGCCGGTGCCGAATTTCGCCGCTGGTGGAATCGCCACTCCGGCTGATGCGGC
>JAUWMW010000072.1 GCA_030612965.1 bacterium | reverse complement strand
TAAGAAGCACGAGGTGCGCCTGACTTACATTACGTCGCGAGGCCCCTGGTATCTTGTTTCGTGGAAAGGTCAGCCGGAGCGTTCCGGCGGGCTGGCTACGAACATCGGCATACATTTCTTTGACATGCTCATGTGGTTGTTTGGTGATGTGCAGTACAACAACGTCCACGTGGCCACAGCTACCAAGGTTGGTGGATTTATCGAACTTCAGAATGCACGGGTGCAATGGTTTCTATCCATTGATCGCGACGACCTGCCGCCGGAAGCCGTCGAGCGCGGTATGCCCACTTTTCGCTCGATCACTATCGAGGGTGAGGAGATTGAGTTCTCGGGCGGGTTCACCGACCTGCACACTATCGTGTATCAAGATATCCTGGCCGGGCGCGGTTTCGGTTTGGAAGATGCGCGACCGTCGATTGTGTTAGTGCACAGTATTCGCAGCGCACAGCCGATCGGTGTCACGTTAGATTCGCATCCGTTCATTCGTTAGCAGGGTGTTGAAAACCCCCAAAGTCCGTCATTGCGAACCCGCCAGCCACAAATGGCTCTTAAGGGCGACCGTGGCAATCTTAACTAAACCGTGGTGTCGGGTGTCTCGGCCCGACACCTGTTAAGACGTTGTGGGGGCCGTCAGGCAGGAACGCCCGACGGCACAGAAATCGAAATTGCCGCGCAGCGGAAGAAGCCATCTATGGCCTCGCAATGACCGACCTATCACGTTTCCAATAACCTATTTGGGCCGGTAAAGTATGCCGTCAGGATCACAAGGATCCTGACCTACAAGAAAAAACTCAGTGGCCGCCGGGTCTGAATTTCAGGCGGACACCTGCGAGATTTCGGTTCGTCATTTGCCTTCGATCAGCGAACGAGTTCCCTCACCAAGATTATCACCGAAATCAACCACGCTCTTTGTGTAAGCAAGCTGCTATGATGAAACACTACTACTTTCGAGAGATACTACCGGGCAAGGCTTCGTTTCTTCCACCATGATATAAGAGTTCCACTGAACTGCCCAAAACTAACCTGTCGACCGGACGAAATCAAGTGACCTTTGTACCCGAAGCGCTGTCCGCGTATGATCGCAATCACCGGCGTGCGTGGTAAAGGATGTGATCAGCCGAAGTTTTTTCTTGTAATCATGCCGCCGCAGTCATGTTATTACAGCCCTGAAATTGCTGGGAATATGACCTGCTATGACTGATCATAAACGACGTATCGCAATAACCGGCGGAGCCGGTTTCATCGGATCGAACTTGCTATTGCAACTGCTGCCCAAGTACCCGTCGTACTTTTTCGTTAATGTGGATTGCCTGACCTATGCGGGCAATCTCAGCAATCTACGCTCCGTCGAAACCTGTGACAACTACACCTTCGAGAAACTGGACATACGTAACCGCTCAGCCGTTGCGGACTGTTTTGAGCGACACCGGATCGACAGTGTCATCCACCTGGCGGCGGAGTCGCATGTCGATCGGTCGATAGACGGTCCGATGTTGTTCGTGCAAACCAACGTGATCGGTACGGCCAACATGCTTGAGGCCGCCTTGAAACAACGCGAGCGGATTGGACAGTTCCGTTTTCATCACGTTTCGACCGACGAAGTTTACGGATCGCTCGGCGACACCGGTTACTTCGCCGAGACGACACCATACCGACCGAACTCGCCGTATGCGGCATCGAAGGCGGCAGCCGATCATCTGGTCAGAGCTTATCATAAAACGTACGGATTGGATGTAGTCACTACCAACTGCTCCAACAACTATGGCCCCTACCAATTCCCCGAGAAGTTGATTCCCCTGATGATACGTAACGCCCGAGAAGGACTTCCGCTGCCGGTCTATGGCGATGGGAAAAACGTCCGTGACTGGCTGTACGTAGAGGATCACTGCCGGGCTCTTGATCTGGTCTTCCACCGGGGCAGCGCGGGCGAGACCTACAACATCGGAGGACATAATGAGATTGCCAATATCGACCTGGTGACTCTCGTGTGCAACATTATGGACGAACTGTTGGGTGGTGGCCCGAGGCGAGATATGATAGAGTTTGTCGCCGATCGACCAGGGCATGATCGGCGGTATGCTATCGATGCCTCAAAGATTGAAAGGGAACGTGGTTGGATACCGAGTGTGTCGTTTGAGGAGGGGATCAGGGCGACGGTCGGTTGGTATCTCGATAACGAGCAGTGGCTGGCCGAGTGCGCCAGCGGGGAGTACCTGAAATACTATGACAAGATGTACAGCAATCGGTAAAGGTAATCTCTGATGAATCAAGGGTTGAATAAAGGAATAATTCTGGCCGGCGGCAGCGGCACAAGGCTCCATCCGGCTACCAACGTAGTTTGCAAACAACTCCTGCCGGTGTATGACAAACCGATGGTCTACTATCCACTGTCGACGCTGATGCTGTTCGGTATTACAGAGATACTGCTGATCTCGACACCTGAGGATACGCCGCGATTTGAGACGCTGCTTGGTGATGGGCGTTCGCTCGGTCTGAACATCAGTTATCGCGTGCAAGAGCAGCCGAAGGGGATAGCTCAGGCCTTTCTGATCGGCGAGGAGTTTATCGGTGACAATCCGGTGGCGTTGATCCTGGGTGATAACATCTTCTACGGCGCCTACGACTTCCTGCGCGCTGCGAACTCGTTTCGCGAGGGAGCGATGGTGTTCGGCTACAATGTCAGCGATCCCGAGCGGTATGGCGTGGTCGAGTGGGACGCCGAAGGTCGTGTGGTTTCTATCGAAGAGAAGCCGAAGCAGCCGAAGTCTAACTACGCCGTTACCGGATTGTACTTATACGATTCCGATGTGGTCGAGATCGCTCGGTCACTCAAACCCTCAGCGCGGGGCGAACTTGAGATCACCGACGTTAATCGCGCCTATCTCACGCAAGGTCGTCTGAAAGTAGTGCGGTTAGGGCGCGGCATCGCCTGGCTGGACACCGGGACCTACGAAAGTATGCTGGACGCCGGGAATTTCATTGCGACCATTGAGCGGCGGCAGGGACAGAAGATTGCCTGCATCGAAGAGATCGCCTACCGTATGCGTTTCATCAATCGGTCGCAGGTGCAGACAGTACTGGACAATATGGTCGACAATGCCTACAAAAGATACCTGGCCGAGGTCATCACCGAGGTCGACAGTGGCTTGTGACATTTTGGTCACCGGTTGCCGCGGGCAACTTGGTCGCGATTTGGTCGCATCGTTTTCGGCGGATCATTCAGTTCGTGGTGTCGACTTGGAAGAATTCGACATTCGGGATCGTGCGCGTACTCTTGAGGCCATCCGAAAAGCCGATCCAGGCACAGTCTTACACGCAGCAGCATACACCGACGTTGACGGGTGCGAGGGAAACCGGGAATTGGCTATGGCTGTAAACGCGGACGGGGCCGAGAATATGGCATTGGCCTGTCGCAAGGTCGGAGCCCGGATGGTGTACTACTCGACCGATTATGTCTTTGACGGCAAAGCTGGTGGTGCGTATACCGAAGACGATCAAACCGATCCACAGACGGTTTACGGACAGAGCAAACTGGCCGGGGAGCAGGCGGTGCAAAATGTGCTGGACGATTATGTAATACTACGAATTGCCTGGCTGTACGGACGGCACGGACGCAACTTCGTCAAGACCATGATCAAGCTTGGCTTTCAACAGTTGCGTAACAGGCAGCAAGGACGAAAGGTGACACCTCTGAAGGTAGTGGACGATCAGTTCGGCAATCCCTGCTGGACCATGGATATCGCCAGGCAGACCCGGGCGGTTCTGTCCGGGCAGCTTACCGGCTTGTTTCATGCGACGTCCGATGGCGAGACCTCCTGGTATGGGTTCACGCAAGCGATCTTCGAGGCCCTGGACATAGACGTTGTTGTGAAATCATGTACCAGCGATGAGTCCCCGCGGCCGGCGCCACGTCCCAAGCGGTCCACCTTGTCCAATCAACGTCTGAATGAGGCGGGTCTGAACATAATGCCGGACTGGAGATCATCGCTTGAGTCGTTTTTGCGCGAGCATAGTAAGGAGATAATCCGTGAACTGTAATATAGATGGCGTTGTTATGCGCGAGATCAGCAAGTACCACGATGACCGTGGATGGCTCGCGGAACTGTTCCGTCACGATGAAATGGATGCCGACTGCTATCCGGCCATGGCGTATGTATCAGTCACCGCGCCGGGTGTCGCCCGCGGTCCGCACGAACATGTCGAGCAAACCGATCTTTTCTGCTTTCTCGGCCCATCAACTTTTCGCCTCTATCTCTGGGATAATCGTCGGCAATCGCCCACCTTTGACCAGAAAGCTGTTTTCGACGTGGGCGAAGATGATCACGCTCTGGTCATTGTGCCGCCCGGCGTGGTGCACGCCTATCGCAATATCGGAGATATCGACGGGTTAGTCTTCAATGCGCCTAACCGACTCTATGCCGGCGAAGGCAAGCGACAACCTGTCGACGAGATCCGTCACGAGGACGACCCCGAGTCTCCATTCCAACTTGATTGAAGCTCGCATCGCTCTTGCCCGCATCAGCCACTCTGGAACAGTTTACCCATTGGGCGAGAATCTATTTTCCAATTAGGCAACATTTCTCGCCGCAGCGGATAGCGCAACAACTTGTCCTGCCGCTACTTAGCCCATCCGGCACAAGTCTTGTTTATGACCGGAGCGTACAGGTGTCGGTGATCGCTTGCGGCGCCGACCGCAGTTGCTACAAATGAGAGCCGACGGTACGACGGCGGCTCCGCGAACAGGGACGACGTGCTATGTTGACAGGGAAGTCAATACTCGTGACGGGCGGAACCGGATCTTTCGGCAAAAAGCTAACACGGACGATTCTCACTCGTTACCCCGACATCCGACGGTTGGTCATTTACTCCCGCGACGAACTGAAACAGTTCGATATGAGCCAGCAGTTTCCGGAATCGAAATATCACCAAATGCGTTATTTCATCGGCGACGTGCGCGACAAGGAACGCTTATACAGGGCCTTGGAGGGCATCGACATCGTTGTGCACGCCGCCGCACTAAAGCAAGTACCGGCAGCCGAGTATAATCCGTTCGAGGCCGTCAAAACCAACGTCACCGGCGCGGCCAACGTGATCGATGCCTGCATGGATCGTAACGTCCAGAAAGTCGTGGCGCTGAGCACCGACAAGGCGGCGGCGCCGATCAACCTCTATGGCGCTACCAAGCTCTGCTCGGACAAGATGTTTGTTTCGGCCAACAACTTCAAAGGGGATCGTGATCTCAAGTTCTCGGTGGTGCGCTACGGCAACGTCATGGGTAGTCGGGGAAGTGTTATCCCGTTCTTCCTTAACAAGCGGTCCGAGGGTGTCATTCCCATCACCGACCCGCGCATGACGCGATTTAACATCACTTTGCAGGAAGCGGTAGACTTGGTTCTGTACGCCCTCGCTCACATGTGGGGCGGCGAATTGTATGTTCCCAAAATCCCAAGCTATCGCATTACTGATCTGGCTGAGGCTATCGCGCCGGACTGCCGACAGGATGTAGTCGGTATCCGTCCGGGCGAGAAGTTACACGAGGAAATGATAACCGAGACCGATGCACTGGCCAGCCTGGAGTTCAAGGACCACTTCGTCATTCTGCCTTCAACGAGACTCTGGGATGTTTCAGGATACATGGAGACGTTTAACGGCCGACACTGTGATCAGGGTTTCGCCTATTCCAGCGGCACCAACTCAGAATGGCTTAGCGTCGAGCAACTGCGGCGGTTGATTCGGGAACATATCGATCCTGACTTTGTCGCCAGCGACGATCCTCCCAAACGCGAGGTCCATCGCGAGATGTCGCTGAAGACGATTCGCGAGGACCTTCAGGCGGTCGCGGCGACCACTGTATGACGACTGTCACCACACAGCTACCGTTCTTGCCCTACGGGCGCCAGCATGTCGACGAGGAAGATATCCAGGCGGTGGTCGATGTCCTGCGCTCCAACTGGTGGACGCAGGGACCGGCTATACCTGCTTTCGAACGAAAACTTGCTGATTACGTCGGCGCAACTGAGGCGGTGGCCTGCGCCAACGGTACCGCGGCGCTGCATTTGTCGATGCTGGCATTGGGCATCGGACCGGGAGACGTGGTCGTCACCAGTGCCAACAGTTTTCTGTCTTCGGCCAATTGCGCTCGGTTCGTGGGTGCGGACGTACGCTTTGTTGACATCGACCCAGAGACCGGATTGTTGGACCTCACGCTGTTGTCCGACATGCTGACAGCCGATACCGATCACAAAATCAAGGCTGTCATACCCGTTCATTTCGCCGGTCAGCCGGTCGATCTGATTAGACTTCACGAATTGGCGACTGCGCACGGCGCGTATGTCGTCAGCGATGCCTGCCATGCCCTCGGAGCCGCCTACCAACACAAAGGCGCCTCGTATCGAATCGGCAACGGGCAACACAACGATGTGGCTGTTTTCTCGTTTCATCCCGTTAAGCATGTGGCTATGGGGGAAGGTGGCGCCGTTTCTGCCGATGATCCCGGTCTGGCCGATCGATTGCGACTGTTGCGCAACCACGGCATGCAAAAACACACTTTCGTCAATGTCGATATGGCGACGGCGTCCTCCGGCGATGACAACCCGTGGTACTACGAGATGCAGCAGTTGGGGCACAATTATCGCTTGACCGATATTCAGGCCGCTCTTGGGGTGTGCCAACTGAAGCGACTTGATTGGTCAGTTAAGACAAGAAACGGACTGGCGACACATTATCGCAAACTGATAGCCGAACGATTTGATAGTTCCGCCGTGCACCCGCTTGTGCATTGTCATGGCGTCACGAATGCGTATCATCTTTTCGTTATCCAGGTGGAGTTCGAGCATTTCGGAATCGATCGCGTTACCGTGATGCGTCGATTGAGAGCAGCCGGCATCGGCACCCAGGTGCACTACATCCCGATCTATCTGCAACCATACTATCGAAAGCTATACGGCTATCGTCCCGGCGATTTGCCAAACACCGACCGGTATTACGCGCGGGCTCTTAGTCTGCCCATGTATCCCGACTTGAACGAATCCGACTGTGAACGAGTGATCGACGAATTGCACCGCATTCTCAACAAGGGGAATGATTGTCATGGCGCCCTGTGAAACCACTGTGGCGAAAATCGGTCTCGGCACCGTGCAATTCGGGCTCGACTACGGAATCGCCAACCCAAACGGTTGCGTTCCCTTTGACGAGGTAGAGCAGATACTTGGTCGAGCCGCTACCCTTGGCATCACGGTGCTGGATACGGCGGCCCTTTATGGTGTCAGTGAGGAGACGCTGGGGCGGATTCTCGGACCCGAACATCCATTTCGGATCGTTACCAAAACTCCCAAGGGGGCGGGTGATCAAATCACCGACAATGATGCCGCTGATCTCGCCGCCACATTTGATCGTTCCCTGCAGCGTCTCAAGCAGCGAACGGTTTATGGCTTGCTTATCCATGATGCTGACGATCTGCTGAAACCGGGTGGCCAACTCCTGATCGACGCGCTGCGGCGAGTTCGGGACTCAGGTCGCGTAGCCAGGATCGGCGTGTCAGTTTACACCGGGGGCCAACTCGATTCCGTTCTTGAACTGTTCACGCCGGACCTCGTGCAACTCCCATTGAACGTGCTGGATCAGCGACTGATCGCCGACGGTCGACTCGACCGCCTGCACCAAATGGGGGTGGAGGTCCATGCCCGCTCGGTGTTCCTGCAGGGGCTGTTGCTGATGGAGCCGCAGTCACTTGATGCTTACTTCGACCCGGTGCGAGACCGTATCGAGAGCTACCGGGAAGGTATCAAACGAACCGGTGCTACGCCGTTGGAAGGGGCGCTTCGCTTTGCCCTCGGCCTGTCACAAATCGATACGGTCATAGTAGGCGTCTGTTCGCAACAGGAACTCGAGGATATCTGTGTCGCCTCAAGGCGCCGTGGTTTCCCACAGATCGATTTCAGTCGGTGGGCCGTCAATGATCCGCGCTATGTCAATCCATCACAGTGGCAATTGAGACAAACGGCAACTGCCGGTCGGAGGTAATCAATGGTTCTTGCGATTGTCCAGGCCCGACTGTCGTCGACGCGTTTGCCGGGAAAGGTTCTCATGCCGATTCTGGGCCGGCCGATGCTCTGGCGCCAACTCGAGCGAGTGAAGCTGGCGAAAAGTATTGATCGCTTGATAGTTGCGACCAGTGACCAGCCTGAGGATCGCCAACTGGTAGACATGTGCCGCGAGTTCGGTGTCGAATGCTACTGCGGCTCCCTTGATGACGTGCTTGATCGGTTCTACCAGGCGGCCAGGCTCTATCAGGCCGACCACATCGTGCGGCTTACCGGCGATTGCCCGGTTGCCGATCCGCAAGTGATTGATGCCGTGATCGATTGCTACCGGTCAGGAAACTGCGACTATGCTTCCAACATCAACCCGCCCACATTTCCTGACGGACTTGATGTAGAAGTGATGCGATTCGACTGCCTTGAGCAGGCCTGGCGCGAAGCCAAACTGCCTTCACAGCGCGAACATGTGACGCCGTTTATCTGGCAGCAACCTCAGCGTTTCAAACTTGTCAACTTCACCAACGATACAGTCCTTTCTCACTTGCGGTGGACGGTGGATGAACCGGAGGATTTTGAGTTCATTACGAAAGTTTATGAGGCGCTGTATCCGACCGATTCCGGTTTCTCGATGTTGCGGATTCTCTCGTTGTTGGAGAAGCAGCCGCACCTGTGCGAATTAAATGCCGGTTTTGAACGCAACGAGGGATTTGAAAAATCGATAATGGATGACAACACCTGAGGTTTCTTATGAATGTGAGTTACAAATCTGTCGTTCATCGTACCAAGAGTCTGGCTCTTCAAAAGCGCGGCAAGAAGATCATTCCCGGGTTGAGTCAACTGTTGTCGAAACGTCCCGATCAGTTCGCGCCCGACGTGTGGCCGGGGTATTTCAGTCGCGCTCGGGGAGCCGAGGTCTGGGACCTCGACGGCAACCACTATATCGATATGAGCATCGGCGGCATTGGAGCGAATGTGCTCGGGTATGCCGACCCCGATGTCGACGCCGCCGTACGGGCGGCGATAGATGCCGGCGCCAGTTGTTCTCTGAACTGTCCCGAGGATGTGGAACTGGCCGAGTTGCTGTGCGAAATTCATCCCTGGGCGCAGATGGTCCGTTTCGCCCGCACCGGCGGTGAAGCAATGGCAATTGCCGTACGTATCGCCCGTGCTCACACCGGACGCGACAAGATAGCCTTCTGTGGCTATCACGGTTGGCATGATTGGTATCTTGCCGCCAACCTCGGCAC
>JAUWMW010000134.1 GCA_030612965.1 bacterium | reverse complement strand
CTTGCTGAATGACAGCATAACCGGATCGTCTTCCTTACCGGCGATTTCGATCATAGCCTCACCGGAAATCGAGCCCAGCGAGTCGGCATCGATGACTGTGAAAACATGTTGCCGGAGACTGTCACCTACCCGATTACCAGCCGGATCGGCCAGTTCAAACTCGGTTATTTCCAGACGATATCTCGCGCCCGGCTCAAGCGTGTCGGGCGTCAACAAGAGGCGCAACGGATCCCGCCAGGATGGCGTAACCTCGACCGGCGCGTCCGGCTGCAACCATAACAGGAATGTTTCAGGCGTGAACAGTGTGGTATCCAGCGGCTCGGAGAAAGTCAGTTCAATGACAACCTCGTCGGCAAACATCGGAATGTTGTCGGGAAGAAAGCGCTCTATCCGAGGCGGATTGTCGTCCTCATCAATGGTCACGGTAAGATTCGGAAAGCTGATGGGAGCACGCGCACCATCATAGGTCAGCGATATAGAGTAATCACCCTCGAGCAACTGCCCTGGCCAGAAGTTCAACATCGCCTGCGGATCATCAGCCGACTCCAACAAAGCCACGGCCGGTTTAACGAGGCTGCTGTCGGATGCGGTCAGGACACACCAATCCGGATTCTCACTCAACTGCTTCAGGTCGATGGTTTTGGATAATCGCAGCCGCAACATACCGTCGGGCATGTGCGCTGCCGAGAGGATTTCCGGGGGTATCGTATCCCGCTCGTTCAACGTCAGCATCAACTGCTCCAAAGGTGCATCTCCCCCGATCAGTATATGGCGGTCCGGAACCGCGAACGGTTCGTGACTGGAATTGAAGCGGCCGTTGTGGTTTTGGTCATCGTAGGCAATCAGGTTAAATCTTTCATCGGGAAGATAACCGATCGAGAACTCCCCCTCCGCATTCGTTTGCGCGATATAAAGCGCATCGACCGAGTCCAGCGGCGTACCCACCTGCAACTCGGACGGTCGATACAAGGCCACCACTAGATCGCTCTTAGGCTGACCTTTCTCAGTGAAGATCCGGCCGGCCGTGCGACCTTCGGCAATAACCGCGCCGGTAGTGAAGGCGATTGTGAGCGTGCTGTCGAGTTGGTTACTGCGCAAGTCCTTTATGGCTGTACCGGCTGAGATAATATAGGTCTGGTCGGCGGCAAAACTGTCCGCCAGGATAATTGTAACATTGTCACTGCGCCACTTGATTTCCGGCTCGACAGAGGGACGCGGGGAAATGAAAATCGCCTCTCCCCTGGCCGGCTTGGTGACATGTTCGGAAAAATAAAGGGTGATCTCGTTGCCGGGTTCGACATTCACAGCACCGGGGGCAGGTTCGGAACCGAGCAGGTACGGCCCAACTGTGTCGGCCTCGCCACCGGGCGGCGGCAATTCCTCGGCACAAGCCAAGTACAATAGCAGAGATGTCAGTATGAAAACGAAAAGTTGTCGACCGGGTGTGCTCACAAGCCGAGCTTCTTCCTGATCGACTCGTCGTCGGGCTTTTGTTCCAGCACCTTGTGCCACCATTGACGTGCCTGCTCCATATCACCGAGGGCCTTGTATGTGTCCCCCAGATGATCAAGAATTACTGGGTCGTTGTCAAGCTCGGCAGCTCGCTGCAAGTGCGGCAAGGCCTGGTCGAATTCTCCCAAACGGTAAAACACCCAGCCATAACTGTCCAGAAAAGCGGCATTATCCGGTTCCTGAGTGACAGCTTTTTCTATCAAGTCCCTGGCGTAATCCAGCCGGTCACCTCGATCGCACAACATGTAGCCCAGATAATTCAAGGCTCCGGCATGATCGGGCGAAGCCGCCAGCAGTTCCTCGAAGGTCTCCATTGATGATTGAATATCGCCGGTGAACTCATAGACCGCGCCCAGAGCAAAAAGCAAACGGGTCCGTTCATCGGGATCACGTACCACAGCCAAACCCGAACGGTACGCTCCCACTTCGTTGTCAGTCTGCTCCAGTTCCCGGTATACGAACCCGAGGTCCAGCCAACCCTGGGCAACTGTGTCCACTATCTGAGTCAGCTTGATGAACTCATCACGAGCACGCAGGTAGTCCTCCCGGAGGATAGCTATTCGCCCCAGATAGAAGTGATTGGCCGGGTTACGCTCACCTGCTGCCACCTCGCCGGTGAAAATCGAGTCGGCCTGGTCCAGCGAATCCAGTCCAAAGTACACCAAGGCCAGCCGATGCCGCGCGGCGTGGTCATCCGGCGCCAGGCGAGCCATAGTGCGAGCGTACGGCAGAGCCTCAAGCAAAGAGTCACGGTCTATATAGTAATTGGTCATGTAACGATTGACAACGATATCGTCCGGAGCCACGGCCAGAGCCGCCTTGAGCGCAATCGCCACCGAGTCCGGCTGTTCGGTCATTTGATACAGTTCGCCCAGACGCACGTAGGCTAAAATGTTACCGGCCCCCGGTTCGAGTTCGATTGACCTGGCCAGGGCTTCCCTGGCCGCATCGATATTGCCGCCCCGAGTGTACAGCTTTCCAAGTTCGTACTGGAGCGCGAAATCATCCGGCGCCAGGCGGGCTATATTGCGGTAGGCCCAGATCAGGGAATCCAAATCGCCCAGCGTCTGATAGGACGAGGCCAGGTAGCTGTACGCCCTCCGATTCAGCGAATCCAGAGCTACCACCTGAAGGTAAGCGGCCCGCGCGGAGTCATTCTCTCCGAGATTCCGATAGGCCGAGGCCAGCATGGTGTACACCGCGACATCCCGGGGCTCTATCGGTTCCAGAGCAGCCGGGATATCTTCGTAACGCTTCAGATAGACGAGCATTCGGGCGAATGAATAGCGTATCTCGTACGAATCCGGATGAAACTGCAAGGCACGCTTATAGCCCTCGGCCGCCTCGCGGATATATCCGGACAACTCGAACACAACGCCGTTGGTGTAATAATGAAAAGCCTTGGGGTGTACCCACTCCGGATCGTCCCTGGGACCCAGCGGTCGGGCCGATGCCTCCGCCTGACCCGTACGGATGCCTGTGCCTGGTCGGTCCCTGAGTGCCTTGGAACCACAACCGGCCAGCAGAACGAGCGTCATTATGCCCAGCGCCAGGACCACTCTGGTCATCGCAGCTTTGGCGTCACGATTGCTTATCGCTCACTCCCATCAACATCTTTCATCCCACAGCGTTTCGTTAACCTGGTGGTATTACCTGCGGCTATCACTTATACGACTTCTACCTCGGTCGGTTCTACGCTCGATTCGGCACTAACTTCAAAAACCGTCGCTTGCCGACCTTAAGAACCATCTCACGCTCCAACCTGAATTCATAATCAGGGTCGGTAATCCTGGTTCCATCCAGCGTAACAGCGCCCGCGCTGATCAGTTTCCTCGCTTCCCCGTTTGATCTCGAGAGCTTCGCCTTAGCAATAAGATGAACCAGATACACCCGTGTCGGATCAAGTTCCAGCCTCTTTAACTGCTCGGCATCGAGTTCCGGGATATCATCGGGTAGCTTTTTCTTCGAGAATATCCGCTCAAACTCCCCACGCGCTGTGCGCCCGGAATCCACGGGGTGATACATGTCGACCAGGTGCTCCCCCAGTTCCATCTTCACATCACGAGGGTTCACATCGGAGTTCTTCAGTTGTTCGGAAACCTGTTTGAGCCTCTGGTCGTCAACGTCGGTGGCCAGTTCGTAATAGCTGTAGATTAGCTCATCCGGCAACGACATGACTTTGCCGAAAATCTCGCGAGCCGGTTCGTCGATCCCGATATAATTGCCCAAAGACTTCGACATCTTCTTCTCGCCGTCCAGCCCGACCAGAATCGGCATTGTCAGGACCAACTGCGGCCTGACATTATACGCCTCCTGAATAGTCCGCCCGGCCAGCAGGTTGAAAGTCTGTTCGGTAGCGCCGATTTCCACATCGGCCTTGATCGCCACTGAATCATACCCCTGCATCAGGGGGTAAAACAATTCGTGAATCGAGATCGGGGTACCCCGTCGCAAACGTTTCGTAAAATCATCCCGCTCCAGCATCCGCGCCACCGTGTACTTGGTGGCCAGATGCATGATCTCGACGAACTCCATCGGCTTGAACCACTCGCCGTTGAAACGGACTTCTGTTTTGGACTTGTCCAATATCTTGAAGAACTGCTCCTGATACGTCTCAGCGTTCTTCATGATGTCATCATAGGTGAGCGTTGGTCGCGTGGCTGATTGGCCGGAGGGGTCACCCACCATGGCGGTATAATCACCGACAATCAGAACGATCTTATGGCCCAGGTCCTGAAACTGCCTGAGTTTGCGGATCCCGACCGTGTGACCCAGATGAATATCCGGCGAGGTCGGATCGAATCCCTGTTTGACACGAAGCGGGCGGTTCTGCTCGATTGACTCGGTCAGGCGCTTCTCGAACTCCCCGACCGGCAGCATCTCAACAGTGCCGCGTGAGATCAACTTCAACTGCTTGTCCAGTTCACGCCTGGTTTCCGGTGACAGTTCAGCTTCTTCGACCAACTGCTACTCCTTCACGATATCTGACATCCTGTATCGGCATCTGCCTGACGTCTATTGATTCTCCTTCGGATCGTAGTCGCTACCGGCCCCACGATAGTAAAACAGTCGTATAAAATCAACGTGTTATCAAGACTGTGGTTTTTTGGTTGACTTAAAATGGTAACGAGCGGAACATAGAGATATGGTAACAACCGTAAATCAACGTCGGTTTCAGAGTCATCGCCTGCGCAATTCTATTCTTCTCCTCTTGCTGCTGTGCATCGTGTTCCCAAGCATCGTCGGTTATCGCACCTACCGAGTCTATCAGTCTGAATTGCCGTCGTTTGAACAGTTACACAATATTGAGCCCAGCCTCAAGACCAAGATTTACGATCGCAACGGCATCCTTCTGAAGGAGTTCTACACTGAGAACCGCGTCCTTACGCCGCTTGGCGAAATGCCGCCGCACCTGATTGATTTGCTGATGGCCTCCGAGGATCACGAGTTCTACGATCACTGGGGTATCAATGTGCGCCGGGTAGCCATGGTAGCGGCGACCAATTTGCTGAAGCGTCGGCTGGCAGCGGGCGCTTCGACTATCACGCAGCAGTTGGCTCGCATGCTGTTCCTCACGCGCCAGAAAACTTTCGAGCGCAAGATCAAGGAAGGGCTTACGGCTGTCAAACTGGAACGCACCTATTCCAAGGAAGAAATCCTGGAGATGTATCTCAACCAGTACTACTTCAGCCGGGGCGCCTACGGCGTGGCCGCAGCCGCCCATCTGTTTTTCTCCAAGGAACCCGGCGAACTCAATTTCAATGACTGCGCCATTCTTATCGGCACCCTGAAGGCGCCTAACATCAACTCGCCGTTCAATAATCCCGACAAGGCGTTGAAGGCGCGCAACCGTGTGCTCTACTCTTACTACTCCTGGGGCAGAATGTCGCGCGAGATGTACGATTCTTTCAAAGCCGAACCACTGGAAATAAACCCACCCAGGGAGGACATCGGCGCCGCACCCTACTTCACCGAGACTGTCAGGCAGTACCTCCGCGACAACTTTGGTGAGGATGTCCTGTATGCAGGCGGACTGAAAGTATTCACATCTCTTGATGCCGGCCTGCAAAAAGCGGCTGAAGCGGCGGTGGCAAGGAAGGTCGACTCACTACGGGCTCGGATCGAACGCCGATACAACCTTGACAACCCAACGTACACGATGTTCATGCCGGACACGGTCGACGAGAATGGTGATTCCATCCGCATTTACCGTAAGGTCCAGGGTGCTTTGGTGGCTATCGACAACGCCACCGGCGATGTGGTGGCGATGGTGGGTGGGCGTGATTTCGAGGAAAGCGAGTGGAACCGCGCCTGGCAGGCCACCCTTCAGCCGGGGTCCGCGTTCAAGCCGTTTGTGTACACCGCTTGTATCGACAACGGCTTCCGAACCACTGAGATCATCGATGACAACCCAATCGTTCTGGAAATCCCCGGAACCAAGGAGTGGCGCCCGCACAATTTCGACAACAAGTTCAAGGGGCCAATCACTCTTCGCGACGGAATACGATTATCGCGCAACCTGGTCGCCATCAAATTGATTCTGAAGATCCATCCCGAACAGGTGATTTTCTACGCCCGTCGCATGGGCATCACTACTGACCTTCCCCCGGTGCCGTCCCTGGCCATCGGGGTCGGCGAAGTGAAACTGGTGGAGTTAGTCTCGGCTTTCAGCGTCTTTCCCAACCGCGGTATTCATATCCCCCCGCGCTTAGTGCACAAGATCATCGATCGCTACGGACGGGTGCTCGTGGACAACTCCGCGGTGCAAAAAGAAGAAGTCCTGTCGGCCCAGACGGCTTACATCATGGTCGACCTGATGCGCTCGGTGGTCGACGCCGGTACCGGAGTTCGCGCCCGATGGATGGGTTTCTCTCGTCCGGCCGGCGGCAAGACCGGCACCACCGACAACTTCTGTGATAATTGGTTTGTTGGGTACACGCCGCAGATCACGGCCGGCTGTTGGGTCGGGTTCGACAAGAAGATATCGCTGGGACGCGGTCAGGACGGCGCCAAAAACGGGGTGCCGATCTGGACGGAATTCATGATAGCGGCGCATGACTCCCTGCCG
>JAUWMW010000183.1 GCA_030612965.1 bacterium | reverse complement strand
AGTGGATGTCTAATGAAAAGAGGCGGAATAATGCGCGAAACGTGGCGTCGTTTACGGCCCGGATTCTAACCTCCAGTTTTCTCAATGTCCTGGATTCCGGCTTTTGGGCTTGTTGAAAAAGGTGTCAACCGATGGTGGTGTCGGGCGACCCCGCCCGATACCTGCCTTCGAACTTCATAGCTGTCAGGCGAGTTGTGACAACACCAAATAATGAGTTTGACCGTGCCACCTACCGCGGCAGATGTGGACATCGCGGTGTGAACTGGGCAGATAGGTAACAGATTGAACCGGAGACATAGGTAACAGGTAACATTGGTCTGCACGAGGCGCGCAGCGCCAGGGAGTAACTTGTTACTTTTTCACGCGATACATTCGCTTCACCGGGAGCGTGTAGCGGGTGCGGTCGGCATCGCTGATTTCGAAGGTCAGGGAATGTTCAAACTCAGTCTCGACGGCATCGTCGTGCACGATTATGCCACCCCAGGCGGAATCATGTGCTTTGACTATTTCCGGTAACTTGACGTCGAACACATGATCGGCGTGGTCGATCAATGTGATCTGATAGTCAAGGCTATCCTTGTTGTGGATATAGAACTTGGCCCTGGTTCGCGGTTTGGACTTGAATTGGGAGACGTCCAGTCGGGCCGGGCTGAGATGAATCGGCATGATCGTGTCCGGCCGTGGCAATAGCTCGGATGAAATCTTGATGTACTCTTTGGCCTCCCCGATGTTGGTCTCGAAGTGAGTGGTCTTTTTAACGTAACCCCGGTAAGACTTGGTGGAAAAAAGCAACTCCAGCGTCGTCTGCTCCCCAGGAGCAAGTACCGAATCCCCAAGCGGCGCTCTGGTACAGCCGCAGCCCGTTACAATCCTGGTGATCCGAAGAGTATCATCACCTGTCGAGGAAATGGTGAAACGATGACTGACCACTGCATTTTGTGCAATCCGACCGAAATCGAAAGCATCTTCGCTGATCTCTATTGCCGGACCAGCCTGTGTCGAGGCGCCGACGATCAGCCCGCACACCATTATTCCGGCGGCGGCTATTGCAGCTTTGTGTATGTAGCGTCTTATGGGCATCATTGATCCAAACATAGCTTCAAACCATTCATGGTTTATAATCTTCGATAGTGGATATTCGTATTGCGCCTACTCAAATAACGGTGAACAGGCGGTCGAAACGAACCTTATCTCCAAAGTGTACGGCTTCATGGATGAACATCCGCGGCACCGACAACGGGTCCTTCCAGCTAACGTCGGGTGAGGGCGCCCGCGAGTCATCCCACGACCAGTGGATCATCAACGCTTTGCCCACTATCAGATCATTCGGCACCGGACCCCACCAGCGTGAGTCGTATGAGTTGTCGCGGTTATCGCCCATCATAAAGAAGTGATCCGGGGGCACCACCAATGGTCCGAAATCATCACGGATCGGCCGCACCCGCCGCTGACCGGTCGGCAGAGTGTCGGTATACTTAGAGTCATCCGGCTCCGGGAACGGCTGACCGTTGACATGAAGTTGTTTGTCTATCATTACGACAGTGTCACCGCCGACCGCCACACATCGCTTGATGTATCTGGTAGTGGAGTCGCCGGGAAAGAAAAAGACCACGATGTCACCGGGTTCAGGCTCTCTCAGGGCAGGGAAGCGGTAATCCACGAAAGGTAACCGGGCACCGTAGATGAACTGGTTGCAAACCAGGAAATCCCCTATCAGCAGCGTATCTTCCATTGAGGCCGACGGTATTTTGTAGGCTGCCAGGACGCTGGTTTTCAGTAGCACGAAGAGAGCGGCGTAGATCGCTATTTCCCGAAGTGTCCGCCAGCCGGAAAAATCGCTGCTTCTTGCTTCTACCGTTGGCCCTGGTCCGGTCGGGCTTTCTGGTTGGTGGTTTCTCATCGGTCCGTCAGGCGTCTCTTTCTCAGGTTACCACTAACTGTCTTATACGTACATTGGAGCCTTTTGTCTCCGCCCATTCGGCTTTTTGGGTAAATCGGATGATCAGGATTCCCGCTGTACTCGTCAATCGTCAGGACACCAAGTTGAAAAGTCGTTTCCAACGGACTTTGTCAAAGAAATAAATGGCATTGTGGACAAACAGCCGAGGCACCGACAGCGGATCTTCGACCGACACCTCGCCCGACGGATGCACTTCATCGTCCCAGGACCAGTGGATCAGAATCGCCTCGCCCAGTATGTTTGCCTCCGGCACTGGACCCCACCAGCGGGAATCATAAGAATTGTCGCGGTTGTCACCCATCATGAAGTAATGCCCCGGGGGCACAACATAGGGTCCGAAATTGTCGGGGCTGTCCGATCCTCCGGGGCCGCGTGACGCCACCCCTGATTTGGTGAATTTGATCAGTTCGGGATCGCGGAACCGCTCGCCGTTAACGGACAGTTGCTTATCCTTAATCACTATGGTATCGCCGGCCACTGCTATGCAACGCTTGATGTACTTAGTAACGCCGTCTTTAGGGAAAATGAAGATAACCACGTCGCCCGGTTCCGGGTCACCGATGGCCGGCAGCCGCCAGCCGAAAAGCGGTATCCGGGCGCCGTAAACGAACTTGTTGGCCAACAGGAAGTCTCCCACCAGGAGCGTATCCTCCATGGACTGAGACGGTATCTTGTACGCTTCCACGATAGACGTTTTAATGATCACCGCCAGGATGACCGCTATCAGCACCTGCTTGAAATTATCCCAGAGTGAAACGGAGAAGCTCGTACCTGCCATCAGAAGGTCCTATCCAGTTCAATAACCACGAACAACCCGAATGACATCGTTATAGGTTACCAGCAGGATGAGTCCCAGAATCATCACCAGCCCCACCTGCTGTGCCCACGTCCGGGCCTTGATTGAAAGCGGACTCCCACGGAGTTTCTCAAGGGCCAGAAACACCAGATGCCCCCCGTCGAGAATGGGAATCGGTAGCACGTTCAGTATGGCCAGATTAACCGACAGGAGAGCCATGAAGAAAAACAATGCATAAGGCCCCCGGCGGGCCTGCTCACCGGATTGAGTAGCAATGAAAATAGGTCCACCGACCGCTTTCATGGATACCTGTCCGGTCACGAACAGCTTGAGGAATCGAAAAGTCTCCGCTACCAGAATATGGGTGGCGGCAAATGACTGTACCATCGCCCCACCCAAACTGTACTGTTCCCGGCCCAGGATCTTCTCCGTAAAGCCGATAAGTCCCAGCGTGTCCAGACCTCCCTCGGCGTTGCGCACCGGTTCCGCCAGCGTGGTGATGAATTTGGTGATCGTGTCACCCTCATGAACCCAGATCAACTCGATCTGTTCGGCCGGCACGGCGTTTATGCGCCGGCGTACGGTGTCCATTTCCGTCATCACTTCGCCGTTGACGGCAATAATCTGATCGCCGGACTTGAGACCCGCCAACTCGGCAGGGGCGTCGGCTTTGACATCGCCGACCAACACTCGATCCGGATCGGTAAGCACCTTGCCGCCGGCAAAGAAATAGAGACCGAACAGGATAACCATCGCCAGCAGATAGTTCATGAACGGTCCTGCGAATATCACCGCGGCCCGGTGCGCAATTGGTTTGGACAGAAACTCATCAGGCGCCCCGGCACTCTTTTCCAGTGGATTGTCGCCGGCCATCTTGACATACCCGCCCAACGGGATGATCCCGATACAGTAAGTCGTCTCCCCGATCTTCCGGGAGAAGATATTGGGTGGGAAACCGAGCGAAAACTTATCGACCCGAATTCCGGCCTTCTTGGCCACGAGAAAGTGACCCAATTCGTGAATGAAAATCAAAATTCCGAGAACAAAAATGAATGCTGCTACTGTTACCATTACATAGAATCCGCTATCCGGGTTGCTGTTTTCCTGGCCAAATCGTCCGCCTCAACAATATCATCGAGAGTGGGCGTTGACACAACTTTTATTTTGTCGACCGCCTCTTTGATAATTCGAGCGATCCGCGTAAACCTGATCCGGCCGTCCAGGAAGGCGCTTACGGCCACTTCATTGGCGGCGTTGAACACGGCCGGTGCGGTGCCTCCGGTGGCGGCAACCTCGAAAGCGATCTTCAGTGCCTCGAAGCGATTGAGATCAGGCGGTTCGAACGTCAGGCTGTTGAGCCGACTCATGTCCAGCCTACCGAATTCCGACTCGACCCGCTGGGGCCAGAACAAAGCATACGTAATGGGTAAACGCATATCGGGGGAGGATAGTTGCGCGATAATCGAACTATCGATAAATCCCACCATTGAATGCACAATTGACTGCGGATGGATCACCACCTCGATCTTTTCAACCGGCACCTGAAAAAGAGCCACCGCCTCGATCACTTCCAGTCCCTTATTGGCTAAGGTGGCGGAATCAATAGTGATCTTACGACCCATCTGCCAAGTGGGATGTTTCAGCGCCTGTTCCGGTGTGATATCGTCGAATTTCTCCAGCGGGTAGTCTCGGAATGGTCCTCCTGAAGCGGTGATGATGATCTTGCGGAGTTCTTCTTTCTTCCCCGACCTAAGGGCTTGCCAGATAGCGGAGTGCTCGGAATCGATGGGCAGAATGATGGCGCCGCTCTTTTCCATCAGGGGCGGGAACAGAGGTCCCCCGGCCACCAGCGATTCCTTGTTGGCCAGAGCCAGACACTTTCCGCATTCGACAGCGGCCAGCGAGGCGCGCAGGCCTGCGGCCCCGACCACGGCGTTGACGATCAGATCGGCCTCGGTGAGAGAGGCCAGGGTGATCAGTTCGTCTTCACCGGAAACCACACCTGTCGGCAGGTCCTTCAGATTAGTCTCAAGCTGAGCGGCCCTGGTCTTGTCGACAATACAGACAACATCCGGCTGAAACTCACGGCACTGCTGAGCTAACAATTCGATATTGGAATGCGCGGCCAGAGCGCGAACATTGAAGCGCTTTCGG
>JAUWMW010000247.1 GCA_030612965.1 bacterium | reverse complement strand
GACGATTGCTACCCCTACTAAGGGAACATACCCGTGGGTTAGTGTTCTGCCTGATCCTCCTGGCGGTAGCTACCCTGTTGTCGCTGTACTGGCCGATTCTGATGAAGGAAGCTGTCGACACCGATATCAAGAACGGCGATTTCAACGGCCTTCTGATGACGGCGCTGGCTATCGGCATTATACAGGTCGTGACCATACTGTTACAGTACATCCAACGCGTCCGGCTGGAGACTATCGGCCAGGAAGTCATGGTGTCGCTGAAACGCAAACTGTTCAACCATATTCTGTCGCTGGACGTGTCATTCTTCGACAAGAATCCGGTGGGACGGCTGCTGGCCCGGGTCGAGTCTGATACCGAGTCGCTACGGATGCTGTTCACCAACACGGTCGTGCTGGTGGTCGGTGACCTGCTGTTGATCATCGGCATCTACGGCGTCATGTTCTATTATAGTTGGCGGCTGGCCGCTCTGCTGTTGGGCGTGGTCCCGATAGTGGCCCTGCTGGTGGTGATTTTCGAGCGGAAAACCACGAAGCGGTTTCTGAACGTTCGCAAAAAGATGGCCGAGGTAACGGCGACCCTGACGGAGTTTCTGCATGGCATGTCGATCGTGCAGATCTTTCACCGCGGCGCCTACGCACGCAAGCGTGTCTGGAACGCCTGCGAGGATAAGTTCAAGGAAGACACCTATGTCAACGTGGCGGTGGTGCTGTTTTTCAACACCGTGTTCTTTTTTGAATCGATCATGTTCGCACTGGTGCTGTTCTTCGGCGACCAGTGGCGGCAGGAGCAGTTGATAACGTCCGGCACGATCATCATGTTCATCATTCTGATATGGCGATCGTTCGACCCCATCTGGCGGGTATCGGAACAGTTGTCAACGGTGCAGAAGGCAATCGCCGGCGGCAAACGCATATTCGCGCTTTTGGCCACGCCGCAACGACTGCTGGATCCAGCTCACCCGGTGAAGTTCGAGGGGTTGAATAAGGCTATCCGGTTTGAGAACGTCACTTTCTCGTACACCGACGATGACAACTACGCCCTGAAGGATGTCACCTTCGAGATCCCGAAGGGCAAGCGGGTTGCACTGGTCGGTGTTACCGGCGGCGGAAAGACAACTGTCATCTCGCTGCTTCTGCGGTTGTACGATCCGCAGAAGGGACGGATCACTCTCGACGGAATAGATATACGCGATATTCGCAAAGCCGATCTGCGGAAACAGTTCGCTTTGGTCTTGCAGGATATCTATCTCTTTCCTGGCGATGTCGCGTCGAACGTCTCGCTGGACTCCGATGGGATTGATCGTGCGAAGGTCGTTACCGCTGCGCAAACGGTCGAGGCGGATCGCTTCATCGAGAAGCTGCCGGACAAGTACAGCACCGAGGTGTCGGAAAAAGGCGCCAATTTCAGTCGTGGCGAGCGGCAACTGCTGTCGTTCGCGCGAGCCCTGGCTTCTGATCCGGAGATTCTGCTTCTGGACGAAGCCACCAGCTCGGTCGATCCCGAGACGGAGCGGACGATACAAGGTTCGCTGAAGAAACTGATGACCGGTCGCACCTCGATAATCGTGGCGCACCGACTTTCGACGATTCTCGATGTCGACCAGATTCTGGTTATTCGCCGCGGTGAGATTATCGAGCGCGGTAACCATTCTGAACTGCTCCTGGCCGATGGCTATTACTCAAAGCTGTTCCACTTGCAGTTCAAGAGTCGAAACGGAGTGTTAGCTGATGTTGGATAAGATAAAATGGTTTTGGAGATACTACCGGCGCTATCGCTATGTGCTGGCGGTATTGATCCTGCTGACACCGCTTCAGGCGGTCTTTCAAGTATCGATACCGCGAATGATTGAGTTCAGTATCGACTACTTTGAAAGCGATCAGGTCCCCGAACACTGGGCGGCGCAGTGGATCAACGATACGGCGCAGAGCCTCGGTCTGTCGACCGCAGCCGGGTTGGCGTTGACGCTGGTATTGCTGGGGCTGATGGCGGCTATTCTATACACCATCCTGCAGTCGCACCGCGCCTGGATGAACCTGAAACTGGAATGGCTGTTTAGACAGGATGCGTTCGACCGGATCACGCTCAAAGGACCGAACTTCTTCAACAAGTTCCGCAGCGGTGATCTGGTCACCCGCATGACCGACGATGTGGCCGAAAAACTCTCGTGGTTTGCATGTAGCGGCATATTCCGGCTGTACGAGGCGTTGATCTTCGTGGTTTTTACTGTCATCATGATGACCACGATTCATCCGACCCTGACGCTGTGGACGGCCGGACCGCTACCGATCCTGATAGTAGTCTTCTTCCTGAGTGCGTCGGTACTGGACAAACGCTACGAATACCTGCAAACGCGCATCTCGCGCTTCAATGATGTCATGGAAGCCTGCTTCTCGGGCATCAGAGTGGTCAAAGCGTACGTAAAGGAACCGTCGCAGAAGAGTAGTTTCGAAGCTGCTGTTCAGGATCGTCGTAATGCCGAGATTTCGACTATCAAGGCCATGACGGTGGTGGAGTCCATGTATTTCTACATCTGGCAACTCGGCATCATTATCGTCCTGGTCGGTGGCGGCTATATGGCCATAAACAGTAACCTGTCCATCGGGAAGCTGGGCGCCTTCATATACTACACCGTGTACTTGATCTTCCCGATGTTTGACATCGGCCAGTTCCTGGTCAAGTCGCGCCAGTCGGCGGTGTCGATCAACCGGCTGGTGGAGTTGGAGAAGGTCATGCCCATGGTACCCGACATCGGTCGGCACAGCCCCAACGGAAACGTGGCCGGACAGCTTACTTTTGAAAATGTCAGGTTTCGTTTCCCGGACGTTGAGCGGGCAATCATTGATGACGTTTCGCTCGACATCAAGGCCGGTCAAACGGTGGCGGTTGTAGGTCGAGTCGGGTCGGGCAAGAGTTGGTTGATCAATATGATCCCCCGGCTGGTCGACCCTACCGGTGGTGTGGTCAAACTAGACGGCGTGGACCTGAGGCAGTTCAAGCTGGAGGATCTGCGCCGCAGCATCGGCTACGTGCCGCAGGAACCGACGCTGTTCTCCGACACCGTGCGCAACAACATAATGTTCGGACGCGAAGGTATCTCCGACGCGCTGTTGGACTGGGCGATTGATGTCGCTCAGTTAAAGAACGAAATCGCGACTTTCCCGAAAGGGTTGGACACGCCGATTGGGACGCGCGGCATGTCGATCTCCGGCGGTCAGAAACAGCGGCTGGCATTGGCGCGGGCGCTGGTCGGGAAACCGAAGGTTCTGATACTGGACGACTGCACCTCGGCGCTCGATTCTCGTACCGAGACGGCTCTGTGGGAGAAGTTGCACGAGGTGATGCCCGGCATGACGGCGATACTGATCACTCATCGCCCGGACACGCTGGAGAGCGCGGACAACATCTTCGTGCTGGCTGAAGGCCGCGTAGTCGATTTTGGCCGGCACCACGAGTTGATCGCGCGTGAAGGTCACTACGCTCGAATCTACAAGCGGTACCAACTGGCCGAAGAGGTCGGCGCATGACAAACAGGCGCCGTCAGGTGTCACCGCCTGACGGCTTCTGTATACACAGAGCAAGGTGTCGGGCAGAGACGCCCGACACCACATGAACATAAAGTCGCCACCCTTCGACTCCCAGGCTGTGTCATAATCTGCATTGCCGTCGTACTGAGTGGTGGTATCGTAGGTTGTTTTCGTTAGTGACGTTTCTTTCTGTTCAAATTGTCTCCGGGCCAGCCAATATGTTCATGATTCTGCAAAC
>JAUWMW010000135.1 GCA_030612965.1 bacterium | reverse complement strand
AAAAGCGGAGAGGCAGGGATTCGAACCCTGGATAGGGGTTACCTATACACACTTTCCAGGCGTGCGCCTTCGACCACTCGGCCACCTCTCCGATCTCAAAAAACGAAGTCGCCGAATGACTCGGCGAAATCAGCCGCTAATCTACATCAAATCACCGGAAAGACAAGCCTAATATTCGACCGGTCGGACGCACGGTTGGAGTCCGTTGTTACACGAGCGCTCAATTGACCGACAGACCACTTCGACCGCGGCGGACAAGAACCGCCGGCGCATCAACCCATGTGATGGCGAGTGCGAAGGTTCAGCGGTCGATTCGAAGTTGATGATGGCGAGTGAAAAAACGACGGATGGTGAGTTCGACGGCAACCACCGATGTGATCGTCGTAGCGGCCAAGAGCATGTAAACCACGATCACCTGCAACAAGACCGCATCGACCGGGTCGGCTCCGGCCAGGATCATGCCCGTCATGGCCCCCGGCAAAGCTACGATACCGACGGTTTTGAGAGAATTTAGGATCGCCACCATCCCGGTGCGAGCGGCATCACGGTGGAACCTCTGTGCGGCTTCTCTCCAACTCTTCCCGAGCGCCAAGGCCGTCTCAATAGAGAGACGGTTCCCGCGAAGATCGGAGGCGAGGCGATCGATAACCAGCGCTGAGGCGTTCATGGAGTTGCCGATGATCATCCCGGCCAAGGGAATAATGTAACGAGCGTCAAAACTGATGATCTTGAAAACCAACATGGTGGCAAGAGTGATCAGAGAACCGGTCAGCATCGCTACAAGACTTATGCCAAAGGAGCCCTTGACGCTCTTGACCCGACCGGCCGCAGCGTGAGCGCCCACGGTAATCATGATTCCCAGAGCAAGCATAATCAGCCAAGGGGACTTTATATCGAATATGAAGCGCACTGCGTATCCCACCGCCACCAATTGCACAAAAGCACGAACAGAACCGAAGGCCATGTCCTTTATGACCGGCAGTCGCCAATACCGTGCCACAGCTATGGCAATGGCCACCATTACGACAGCCAGCAGAACCTGGGTGAAACCTGGAGCCGTCATTGCAGTTCCCCGTTCATGTATCGTCGCCCCTGCGGTGTGCCCGGATTTTTCACCAGTTGAACGGCGTCACCATGCTCAGTTAATTTTCCGTCCACCATCAAGAGGGCCTCTCCTCCCATGCGCACCACCTGTTGCCGGCTGTGACTAACCATGACTACGGTAACACCATGATCTGTCACCACACTGCTGATAAGTCGTTCAATCGCCTCAGTGTTGGCAGGGTCCAACGCCGCGGTTGGTTCATCGAGAAGAGCAACCTCCGGCTGGGTAGCCAGCAAACGGGCCAACGCCACTCGCTGTCGTTCCCCGACCGACAGGTTGTCCACTGGCGCGTCAACAATCCCGGATGGTAGTTGCACCTGTTGAATAAGGCGACTGATTTTCGATTCCGACAAATGCGGCCGGGCGTATACAATGTTGTCTCGCACGGTTCGATCAAACAGGTGAGGTGTCTGAAACAGGTATCCTATCTTCTGCCTCAACTCACACGGTGCGAATTCGCGCGTATCGCAGCCCTGGAACTTCACGCTGCCATCAGTGCACTCATCCAAACGATTAAGCAAACGCAACAGCGAACTCTTCCCCGCCCCCGAGGGTCCTATGATCGAGTAGAGTCTGCCGAAACCGAATGAATAGGAGAAGTTATCGATGATTGCTCGATCCGGGGTCCCCTCGCCCACTCTCCGCGTGAGGTTGCATAGCTCGAGAATAGAGCCAGTCACGCCCACTTGACTATTCCTCGGATTTCTCGTCGAAATAAAGATAGCGGTTCAGCATCTTGACCCACTCCGACCAACCGGCGCCACTCTGCCTGGTCCGGATGCGCTCTATCGCGCCCATCTTGCTGTCGATCTCATCGCAGTAGTAAACCACGAACGCTTCCGGTATCTGCGGCACGACCGGTGTGGCGTATTCGAGTTCCCCCTGGTGCGAGAGAATCAAGTGACGCAGCTTGACCAGCAACATCTCCGGAAAAGCGTCAATGCGGGCTGCACGTTCACAGATCCAGTGGTCGGCCAGACAAATGTGCCCCACCAGACGACCCGCATCAGTGAAATCGATCATCGTTCCCGCGGAGTACGATGTCATCTTGCCGACATCGTGAAACAGTCCCCCGAATATGAGATAGTCCTTGTTAAGGAAGTCATAGTGCGACGAAACATCGAGGGCTAACTCAGCGACGTTGGCTGAGTGTTCAGACAAGCCACCCACATAGGCATGATGCCACAGTTTGCCGGCTGGAGCGACGAGGAACTCCGCGATAAAGGACTCGTCGCCCAGAAATGCGTCGGCGAGAGATTTGATATAGCTGTTCTCGATCCGCTCGGCCAGTGCCAGCACGCGACTTCGCCGCTGTTCCACCGGCTGCGAGGAGTGTGGCAGAATATCTTCGAGGGCATACTCATCATCTTTGGCCAGGCGAATTTGCGAGATCGTCAACTGGGCTTTGTCATGGTACTCACCCACCCCGCCGCGTACTTTGACTACCATGCCCGCCTCAAGTTCGTCCATACAGAACTGATCCGGCTCCCAGCAAACCGCGCCGATGCGTCCCGAGCAATCACCCAACTCCAGCGACACGAAGCGGCCACGGGCAAACTCTCGGATCGCTTTCTTGCGCACCGAGAAGAACCCGGTAATCCGGTCGTTGATAACAAAATCGACTATTGTCTTGGTGTCCATAGTCCCAATTAACATCATTGATCCCCTCAGATCAAACGATTCTTGAATCGGACCGTCGGCGTGTTTGCTGTCCGGGTCGGATTGCGGTTAGCCGAAGATGCGTAGAACCATCATGTGTCTTTAATTCAAACTTTCTTTCCGATAGTATAAGAGATATATTGATTAGTTTATGAAAATACTAACACGTTACATACTGAGAGAGCATATTGGACCGTTTTTCCTTGCCTTTCTCACTATCACCTTCCTCCTGATCATCGATCTGGTTCCGAAAATCATCGATCATATTATCGACAAGGACCTTGAGGTCGCGGTTGTTTTTGAAATCATCGGACTGAACCTGGCCTGGATGCTTGCCCTGTCGATACCGATGTCGGTGTTAGTAGCCACCCTGATGGCGTTCGGGCGACTGACATCGGACTTTGAAATTACAGCTATCAAAGCTTCGGGCGTCAACTTGCTTCGAGTGTTGATACCGCTGTTGGTAGTCGGTGCCCTCCTGATGGTCGGCATGATTGAGTTCAATGATCGTGTCCTGCCGGATCTGAACAAACGATCACGGCTTCTTTGGGCGGACATCTCGGCCATGCGTCCCACCCTGGTTTTCCGTTCTGGTGTTTTCATTACCGACATTCCAGGGTACCTGGTGCTTCTGGACAAGATCGATCATTCTACTTCACGGGTCGAAACGGTCAACATCACCGACACTCGCGATCAGACTAAACCACAGATCATAGTCGCGGAATACGGCTACCTGGAGATGACCGACGGGGGCCGGAACATGCGATTTACACTCTACAACGGTGAGGTCCACTCCCTGGATACCAGGGATCCGAACAACTACCGCCGAGTGAGCTTCGAGGAATACGTCAAGAATGTCTCCGACGTGAAATCGGAACTCGTCAGAACTGATACTGATTTTCGCAATGACCGTGAGATGTCTATCTCCGATATGCAAGACCGAGTTGACAAAGCGCGCCTGACTGTTGAGCCGTTTCGCCAACGGATTAGCGCCGCCCTTGAGGTCCGGGCTTCCCATCTGTTTTCCGACAGCTCTTTAGTCAAACAGACCGATTCAATCACGGATTCGGCGGCCTTCAGCCAAGTCCGGCAAGATGCCGCCACCCTGCTGCGTCAGGTCGAACGGGGATACCAACAACTGCAAAGCCAGCAGAGAGTCGTCAACAAGTACAGTATTGAGATATACAAGAAATACTCGATACCGGCCGCATCCCTGGCTTTCGTATTGCTGGGCGCACCCCTCGGCATTCTAACCCGACGCGGCGGTATGGGTGTCGCTATCGCTATCTCCATCGTGCTCTTCACCATCTATTGGGCCTTCCTGATCGGCGGCGAGGACCTGGCCGACCGCGGTCTGATGTCGCCGTTCTGGGCCATGTGGATTGCCAACATTCTCCTGGGCGCACTTGGCCTCTACCTGCTTTACATCGTTGCATCCGAGAAGCCGATCTTCTCATTCTTCCGGAAACAACGGCGATAAGTCTATGATCAAGAGAATCGATAGATACCTCCTCACGTATTTCTTCGCATCCCTGATTGTGGTAATAGCAGCAATCGGTCTGACCATCATATCGATCAACGCCGTAGAGGAACTGCGCGACTTCGTGGATCATAAGGTGCCGATACTTAAGATACTCGAGTACTACGTCTATTTTGGCGGGTGGGTCGTCAAGTCGTTCTTCCCCATGTTTGTGCTGCTTGCGGTCTTGTTCTCCGTCTCGATACTGGCCCGCCGCAACGAGATTCTCGCCATGAAAGCGACCGGGCTGTCACTGTATCGCATCAGTGCCCCTATCCTGGTGACCGCACTGTTACTTTCCGGGGGGCACTTTTACTACAATGAGTATGTCTATCCGCCGGCCAACCAGAAGCGACTTGAGATCAAGGAGTTCACGATCGAGAAAAAGTCCAAGCGTGCCCTCGACCGAGTGCATAACATCTACCGTCAGATCAGCAAGGGGTACTTCTACACCGTCGGCAGTTTCAATGTCCAACGTCAGGAGGGAACCGATCTCAAGGTCTACCGGGCTGAGAGAAACCGTCTCAGCGAAATCATAACAGCCGCTCGCATCGAATACATGGACTACAAGTGGATGGCAACCGACGGCGTGGTTCGAAAGTTCGACAGTACCGGCGAGACGTTTCGAGAGTTTGCAGTTCTGGAACTCGCAGATATCCTGGAGAAGCCGGAAGATTTCTCCAAACGGATCGGCAAACCGGAGGACATGGGCTACGACGAATTGGCGCGATACATCGAGTTGATGAAACGCACCGGGGGACCTCACGTGCGGGAATCGATAGATCTCGATTTGAAACTCGCCTTCCCCCTGTCGTCGTGCATCGTCGTGCTGATATGCATACCCTTCGCCTCAAACTCGCGGCGCGGTGGCATCGCCGTGTCGTTCGCACTCGGCACCATGGTCTCTCTGTTGTACTTTGTAATGTTTCGCAGCTTGCAGTCGGCCGGTTACAACGAGAAAGTACCTCCGGAACTTGCGGTGTGGGGAGTCAACGGGTTGTTCTTCCTTGTTGGGATCATCTCTATGTGGAAAGCGAGGAAGTGATGCCGAACAGTGATCACGAAAAGAACCGCGCGGCTTGGAACGAAATGGTCGAAGTGCATTGGGACCACCCGGCGCAGAAACGTAATGAATTTCTTAATGGACGCTGTTCGTTGAAGCCGATGGAACTTGATGCGGTGGGTGACGTCAACGGCAGGTCGCTGTTGCACCTGATGTGCCAGTTCGGCATGGACACTCTTTCCTGGGCGCGGCGTGGTGCTGATGTCACCGGCGTCGATATCTCGGATCGATCGATTGAACGGGCCGATGAACTCAAAAAGCTGGCGAGGTTGGATGCCACTTTCGTACGTAGTGACGTACTTGACCTTATCGGTGTCATCGATCAACAGTTTGATATCGTGTTCCAGTCTCACGGGACCCACTGTTGGATTTCGGACATGGACAAATGGGCGCAGGTGGTGGCGCACTATCTGAAACCGGGTGGTCTTTTCTTCATCGTGGACGACCATCCGATCACCTGCATCTGGGAGGAACCGCCCAATTCGTATCTGCACAAGGAGTCGATCCGTTACTCAGGCGAGCCGGACTACTGTGATCGTGAACACATCATCGAAACCGAGCGCGTGGAGTTCCAGCATCCGCTGTCGCAAATCGTGAATGCCCTGATCAAGGCCGGACTGACAATAGAGCATCTGGGCGAATATGACAAGGGCTACTATCCAATCGAAGCTGACTGGTATGAGAAGGACCGTTACTGGTATCCCCCCGACGGACCGCCTATGTATCCGCTGATGTTTTCGCTCAAGGCGCGGAAGCCCAAATAGGCAATCGCGCTGGGAGTATCAACTGTAAGTGTCGAAGAAATCACTCTCCCGCGCCGAAACCGGCAAGGACCTTCCCAGCATATTCTTTGGCGCCGAAAAGAGAATGATCGCGGAAATTGCCGCACTCTTTTTCTGAGACACCCGGAACGTCACTCCACTCGGTGTGCAAAACCCGCTTCAGAGATTCCAAGAGAGCATCCTGCACCACCGCAGCTTCGACCTCACCCCACACCGTCAAATAGAATCCGGTGCGGCAGCCCATCGGCGAAAGGTCCACAATGTCGAGGTGGCTTCGCATGTACGTCGCTAATAGATGTTCCAGCGTGTGCAGCGCAGCGGTCGGCAGTGACTCACTGTTCGGTTTCATGAAGCGAAGATCGAACTTGGTGATAGCGTCACCGTTGGGTCCGCAAGAGATGCCGGCCTTCCTGACCTGCGG
>JAUWMW010000258.1 GCA_030612965.1 bacterium | reverse complement strand
CGAGAGATCGGCGATGAGAACCTTCCGTGCAATCTCGGCGCCGCGATAGATGACCACGTTGGTGCCGATGATGCAGTCGCTGTCTATTGTGCACGGCGGGAGTTCCTGGTCTTTGGTTACCGCTGAGTTGGCGGCGCGCATTGGGGTTTTGCCGATAACGGTGCCATCATCAATCCGCACTTTGTCCCCGATTTTCGCATCGTCGTGGATGATGACGTTATGCCCGATCACGCAGCCTTTTCCGATAACCGCTTTCTCACCGACCACACAGAACTCACCGTACTTCGTTCCCTCACCTACGGTGGCGGTCCGTGCGATTATTGATGTCGACATTAAACTCCTGCCTTGTTCCAAGTGTGAATCGTAGCTACGATGGTCAGGCTCCACTCCTACAGCTTGACCGGTGCACCGCCTCTCTGCAGCGATTGCTGTGCGGCGTCGAGGACCTTCAACACACGCAAACCTTCTACGCCATCGGAGCGAGGTCGTTCGCGCGTTTCAATACAATTGAGAAAATGCCGACACTCCTCAGCTAGCGGTTCGCCGGTGTTGATTCGTGGAATCACGATGTCACCGGTGCGGATAGCCAGATACTCGCCGTAGGTTTCGTAGTCCTGTTTTGTGTCTACACCCTTGTCGTACAAACGAATTTTCTCAGATGCCTGACTGTCGTCGAACTCTGCCATTTTTTTCGATCCAACTACTACCAGTTTGCGGTCCTTGCGGGGATCGAGCCAACTGACGTGGATATGCGCCATGGTGCCGTCGTCGAAATGCAGCACGGTGAAAACAACATCCTCAATCCCCGGTTGCAAATAGGCCGACCCGGTGGACGATACCTGCACCGGCTGTTTGCCCAGCAGGAACAGGATGATCGAAATGTCATGCGGTGCGAATGACCACAGAGCGTTTTCTATGTCACGCACCTTACCCAGGTTCACGCGACTCGCGTAGAGATAGTAGATCCTTCCGAGCTCGCCCTGGTCGATCTGTTCTTTGAGAAAGAGGGTGGCTGGATGGTAAACCATGATGTGACCGACCATCAGCACCCGCTTGCGTTTCTCGGCTTCTTCGACCAGCTTAGCGCCTTCCGCCACCGACAACACCAGCGGCTTCTCAACGAAGACATCTTTATCCGCTTTGATGGCGGCCATGGCCAGATCGAAATGGGCTGCGGGTGGTGTGGCCAGAATCACTGCCTCGATGTCGTCGCGCTTGATAATGTCGTTGTAATCGCCGGTTGTATGTAAACCGGGATAGGTTTGGTGGATATACTCCCGTCGCTTCTCGTCGCCGTCGCAGGCGATCACCAGGCGATCACCGGCCAGGCTACGAAAGTTGCGAAGTAAGTTCCTCCCCCAGGCGCCGACACCGGCTATGGCGATATTCTTCATATCGTTTTATACTCAGTTTTCATGTTCAGGTCTTACGTGCTTTCTTGATACCCGGCAGCCAGCCAAGAAAAGCGCCGATGAACATCTGTACGCGATCGTAATCCTCCGGGCTTGTCTTATGCAGACGAATCAGGTACTCAAGCCAGGTGGCCATCAGGATCGACAGGATCAGGGAAACCCCGAAAGCCAGCGCCACGATAACTGTTCGTTTCGGCCGGCTGCGCATCTGGGGCGGCTCGGCTCGGTCGAGAACGGTGATCGTTGGCAGTTCCTCATTCTCCTGTATCTTAGCCTGTTCCAACTGACCCAACAACGTTGTGTACAATCCCTCGTTGACGCGGACCCGGGTGTACAACTCATCGTACTGTCCTTTCAGGGCAGGGATGGAAGCTATCGGCAGGGAAAAGAATGATGAATCCTGATTGGTCCGCTCCAGTTGATCAAGTTGGTTGGCCACGAGGCTGCGACGCCGCTTGAGTTCCAGTAGTTCGGTATTGTCTTCGCCTAACTTGTTCTGCAGGATGGCCAGTTCCAGATCGGTCTCGCCTAATTTGATTTTGAGTTCGATTGCCTGTTCCACCGCCAATTTGGTCTGCTGAGCAAAGTCGACTGTCTTGTGCTTCATCTGGAAGGCTTCAAACTCGGTACGCGCCAAGTCGAGCTCCTCGGAGACCTGGACCAAACGTTCCTCGATAAAGGCGCGGTTCTGACGAGCGCGCGAACTGGCAATCTCGCGATTGACCACATCGAGTCGATCCACAAAGCTGTTCACCATGTCGGCGGCTACCGTCGGGTCACGATCCTCCACCGTCACCAATAGCAACCCTTCACTGGTGACAGTGATCTCGGCGGTTTCCATCAGGTTCAAGTAAGCCTCGTCACGGTTGCGAGCACCGTAACGATCAATGAGTTGGAACTGGTCGATCACGTGATCCGTAATGCGATGACTCATAAGCATGCGGCGGTAGACATCGGAAGTTGTCACCAGAACCGGCAGATTCAGTCCTTTGGTCACCGATACTACCTCGGAGATACGTCCCAGCCCGGCCACGGGAATACTGATGTCCTTGGGCGGTAGCAGGAGCGCCTCTGCTCTATAGTACTTCGGAAGGAGCAAAGATGTCACCACCGCTGCCAGCGTCACCAGAATCGTTACAGTCAGTATCAGGCCGCGCCGCTTAGCTAATACTTCCAGCAGCAGCCACAGATTGGTTGAGCCTGTCTGACTCATCGCAGTTCCTCCCGGAGATTCACGATGAGTTCATCGCCGTCGTGCACCAGAACACCGGTCGAGAATTCGGCGGTTGTCTTGGCGATACGGTTATAAATCGAGACCTTGGTCTTATCAGCCTTGGGCAGGAACCCACCGGCGGTCATGATGTAAAACATCGCATCCTTGTCCTCAATGAACGGATATCGTCCGGGATTCAGGACCTCGCCGGAGACCTTGACGTAACCGACGTTGAACGGGACATAGACCGAATCTCCCGGCAGCAAGGTCACGGATAGAATACTGCCGTCGGCCCCCACCGCACTGGTGATCGGGTAGCGACGTTCTGATACGCGCCCCCATTCATCGGAATGCGCACGGCGAAACAGCGTCACCAGGCCACGGCCGGCATCATCGTCAAACCCCCCGGCCTGCTCGATCAGATGGCCAAGGGTCATCTCCTCACGATAAGGGTACATTCCCTGTGCCTTCACGGCGCCGAAGAGGCAAAACATTTCTCTGTCCGCCGAAACTGTACGCGAGGGAACCTCGATAATGTCACCGGGCAGCACCAGCACTCTCCGGTCACCACTTGACTCCGATATTCTGATACCGTCCAGATCAGCGCTGCTCCTGGCGCCGCCGGCCAACGCCACCAGTGTAATGAGATCATCACCCGGCACCAGTTCTATTTCTCTCGGCTGGTTGACCTCGCCAACCACCTGCACCCGGTCGGCTGTTTTGCTGGGGACATGAATACTGTGCCCGGCGTATAGACAGGGGTTGGCGGAATTGTCGCCGAGGTAGGTAGCTCGGTCGAGGTCGACGATCAGCGGCTTGGGACCACCGCTGAATTCTATCCGACGGGTCGTACCGTGAGACAGAATCCCGCCGGCCAACTCAATGATTTCCGAGACACG
>JAUWMW010000334.1 GCA_030612965.1 bacterium | reverse complement strand
CAGGCCGAGCTGGCGCTGTAACCTACGTATCCAGTCGCACCGTTGAGCCATATCCCTTGAGGAGCGCGCGAAGCGCGAAAAACAGGCTTGCCTGCTTGACCATCGTACAAATCCGAAGTTACTTGAGGGTGACAGCCACTCGAGTGTTTGGTATAAAGCATGATGACGACAAAGCAGTTACAGATCGGTGTTCTGGCCCTCCAGGGGGATTTTGAACGGCACGAGCACCAACTCAGTCTGGTCGGCGCTCACCCGGTGCAGGTGCGGCTGCCGTCTGAACTGGATCAACTCGACGGCCTCATTATCCCCGGCGGTGAATCGACCACCATGAACTACCTGGTCGACAGATACAATCTTCGTAATTCTCTTCTTGCGTTCGGTGTAGTTCGGCCGATATGGGGTACCTGCGCCGGTATGATTATGTTAGCTAAGAACATTGAAGACAATCTCAGCGATGTCGAGCCGTTTGGGCTGATTGATATCGATGTTGTTCGCAACGGCTATGGCCGGCAGGTCTTTTCGTTCACCGATGAGGTGGAAGCGACCTTGAACGGCTCACCGATCACTCTGAATGCAACCTTCATCCGTGCCCCGAGGGTGACGCGGGCCGGTTCCGGCGTCACTATCCTGGCGCACTATCGCAACTCTCCGGTATTGGTGGCGCAGGGTCGGGTGATGGCCTCCAGTTTTCACTCAGAGTTGGAGAACGATACCAGAGTACTTGAGTACTTTCTCAAACAGTTTGTTGCACCATAGAGGAGTCTCGACACCGGTATGCTTAAGAAAATCATAGTAGCCCGCCATCACGGTTTCTGTATGGGAGTCGAGCGCGCCATCAAAATAGCTGAGGATACGGCGACCAAGCGAGGTGGACAAGACAACGTCACGATCCTGAATGAGATTGTTCACAACGAGGCGGTGGTGGAGAAGTTCCGCCGCCAGGGAGTCGGCCAGGCGTTGTCGGTTGACGATGTCGCTGACGGCATTTTGATAATCTCAGCACATGGTATCTCGCCGGATGTTGTCGAATCGGCCGAGCGCAGGGGGCTGGAGGTGGTCGACGCCACCTGCCCGCTGGTCAGCCGCATTTATCACATCATCAGCAAGGCCATGGCCAGAGGGCTGTACATCATCCATTACGGTGACCCACATCATGACGAGACGGCGGGAATCGTCGGCCATGCACCGGATCGAATCAGTGTTGCGCCGAGTCATGAGGAACTGCTGGCCTTGCCGGATTGGAGTGACCGCCAACTCGGCCTGACTGTGCAAACCACCGCCCATGCTATGGAATTCGAGGAGGTTGAAAAGCTGGCAAAGCGTAAATGGCCGCACATTGAGGTGTTCAATACTATCTGCAATGCCACCACCCGTCGGCAGGAGGCGATTATGGAGTTAGCCCCGCAGGTCGAGATGATCCTGGTGGTTGGCTCGCAGACCTCGGCCAACTCGAAACGACTGGCCAGGATTTCGGACGACGCCTGCGGTCGTGGTGAACTGATCGGGTCGGCTGAGGATATCCGGGACGATTGGTTCTCCGATGATTCCACCATTGAAAGCATTGGTGTCTCAGCCGGGGCTTCCACCCCCCAGTTTCTGGTCGCTGATGTAATTGAGCGTCTCGTCCGGATTAGTGGTGGTCAGGCGGAAGTGATCCGGTTGCTACCGGAGGAACGCGATAAGGAGCTGGACTCCACCGCCGGTTGATCTCCAGTTACAGCCCACCGTTACTGAATCGCCCCACCTTGACATTTGGTCAACTGCTATTTATCATATCTTCCTATGACTGACGCGGCTGCAAAATGAAAATCACCGCTGTGATTCTGGCCGCCGGAACATCCTCGCGGATGACTGCCGGCAACAAGTTGCTGCTCGACTATGGCAAACGTACGGTCATCGAGCAGGTGCTGTTGAATACTGCTGATTCCAATGTCGATGATGTTCTGGTTGTCACCGGCTACGAAAGCGATCGTTTGCAGGACAAGCTGAAGAACCGCCTGACAGAGCGCATCAGGCTGGTACACAACGCCGACTACCAACGCGGTCGCGCCG
>JAUWMW010000341.1 GCA_030612965.1 bacterium | reverse complement strand
AAATCGGCCAGCACGCCGCTGCGCGTGAGAAAAGTGCCATAGACTACTAAAATGAAAGTCAGCGCACTCAACAACAGGTTCGTTTTGCGCAAGGCTCCCTTGGTTCTTTTTTCCAGAAGCAGACCGTGAATCAGAGCAAGTGAAGCGAACCACGGAATCAGCGATGAATTCTCCACCGGATCCCAGCCCCAGTAACCGCCCCAGCCGAGGGTCTTGTAAGCCCAATATGCCCCCAGAATGTTTCCCATGCCGATCATCAAAGCCGTCACCGCCACCCAGGGAAAGACGCGCCTGACCCAGTCGGAATAATCGTTGATGATCAGGGCCGCCATGGCCAGGGCGAACGGTACACCAGCCGCGGCATACCCAACGAATATCACCGGTGGGTGGATCACCATCCACGGGTCCTGCAAGAGTGGATTCAAACCGTAGCCATCAGCCGGGACGACATCGGCCAATGCAAAAGGCGAGAGACGGACCAGGATGAACAGGAAGAAGAGATTGACGAGCGAAAAGACGACCATACCCCAGTCTTTGTAGATGCCGCCCTGTTTGATGATTACATAGCCGAATAAGGTACTGAAGAACAGCCACAACAAGTAGGTGCCTTCCTGACCGGCCCATAGCGACGATACCAAATAGAAGAATTCGAGCGAGCGATCCGAATACTCGGCGACATATTTGATAGCGAAGTTGTGGCTGAAGATAAGATAGAATAGATACGCCACAGCCAGGCCGACGCATACGACGAAAGTGTGATAGCTCTTTCGCGCCAGACCTTCAAACGAGTGATGGCCGCGCGCCATGCGGTAGAAAGCGAATCCAACCAGCAGGTTCAGACCGAAGGCGAACAGTATCAGCAGATCTCCGGGAGAATTCCAGTTCACCTACTATGCTCCGGATAGACTCGTGCTGTCGGGATGTTTTTGCGGGTCCTGGTATTCACCGCCCCCACCCTGGTATTTCGACGGGCACTTGACCAGCATCTGGTTGGCTTCGAAGACGCCATCTGCGCTTCTGCCCTTCAGCACCACCGAACTGGCTTGTTCAAAATTGCCCGGCACCACGCCATAGTACACTACCGGCAGACGAACGGCGGTTGCTTTGTTGGGTGCTTCGACATCGAAAATGGCGAACTCCAGACGCCGTTCGTCGGTGTTGTAGTTCACGCGGTCGAAATCAATTTCACCCATAACCTGCACCACGCGTTCCGACGTCCGGGCCTGCTCGATCGACACGTACTGAATGGTTGTTTTCATGAATGAGTAGGCGCCCCAAACAACAAACAGAACGATTATCAGCCCCCCGATAACATACTTGATGCTCAACGATTCTTCTCCTCGAGCCTCTTGACTTTGCGGTCGAGCCGCATCAGATAGAAGAACAAACCGATCCAGACCACCAGTGTCACGGCCATCGCTACATAATTGCCGTCCATCTAACTCTCCACATCTTCACGGACGCGAACCAGACGGCCAATACGACCGGACAGGTTCAGCATCCAAAAATATAGTACGGTATACAACGCCAGAGATGAGAAAAAGATCATCCCAACTAACGGGTCCATGGTGAATTCCATGCTGGAGTCGATAATCGAGTCCTCCGGGTGCAAAGACGGTACCATCCTCGGCAGCACAAAAATCAGGAAAGGTACGGTGACAAAAGCGAAAATCGAATAGACTCCTGACAACGCTGCCCGCCGGTCGGGCTCCTGAACGGCCCCCCTGAGAGCGAAATAGGCGCCGTAGATCAGAAGCAACACGAAGACTGAGGTTTCCCGGGGGTCCCAGTTCCAGAACGATCCCCAGGCGACTTTTGCGAAAATAGAGCCGGTGATGGTGGCCAGCAGACAGAAAACAAAACCGAGGCGGGCCGTTTCGACGGCTCGGTCGTCGAACTCTATCCGACGGCTGCGGAGATATCGGATGGAGTGAATCATCGACATGGCAAA
>JAUWMW010000320.1 GCA_030612965.1 bacterium | reverse complement strand
CGGAGGCCGTGTCATACTACACCAAGCAACTCGACGTTGATCCGACCTCGCCCATACTCTGGAATAACCTTGGAGTTGCCCGTTGGGAAAGTGGACGGTACGCTGAGGCCGATAGTTGCCTACGCAAGGCCAGAGAGGAGTCCGTTCGCGTTTGCGACAGTTTGCCCGATCCAGCATCACAGGCACTGGGGACAGTGTTTCTGTTCAACATCGGCATCAATCTCCTGAGTGCGGCGCAATATGATTCTGCCGTGCTACAGTTCGACACAGGGCTTGCTTTCGCCTATCTCGACTCGGCGTTACAAGGGGACTACTTGTCGTTGCGAGTGAAGCGGAGCTACCTGGAGCAGATCGATTCGCTCGGTGAGGAATGGGAGAACGTCACGGTTATCGACATGCCGACAGTTTTTGCGCAGAACGGCGGCGAGTCGCTTTTCATTGATCATTGTCATCCCACGGTTGAGGGTCATCGGCTCATCGCGCAGGAGATATTAGAGGCGATGAAAACAGGAGTTGCGTCCCGGGAATGAACGCGGACTTGCAACGGTTGTAACGCACATTAGATAAAGGATTCCACGATTTCCTCTGGAATCCACCGGGCGTTGTGATACGCATGACGAATGAAAGGTATGCTATGAATCTCTACCTGGTACAGCACGCTCTGGCCATGCCGAAGACGGAGGATATTCAACAACCACTCTCGAAAAGAGGGCTGAATGAGACGATTCGAATTGCCGGCTTCCTGTCGATGCAAGCTAACCTGCGGGTGACACGCATACTGCACTCCGGTAAATTGCGTGCTCAGCAGACGGCCGAGATTTTGGCCGAAGGCATTGAGCCTGAAGGTGGCGTCTCCGCAGCCGATGGGCTCAAGCCGATGGATGTTCCGGCGATCTGGATAGATCGGCTGACCGCTGAAGAGAGAGACATCATGTTGGTCGGGCATCTGCCGCACTTGAGCCGACTGGTGTCCCGCCTGGTCTGCGAGGACGAGACCAGAACGGTGGTAACGTTCAGGAACGCCGGCGTAGTCGCGCTGGGACTCGATGATAACAACGCCTGGTCTGTGTCCTGGATAATCACGCCACAGCTCTTGCTCCAATAAGGGGTGAACTCCGCGAACAACTTGACAGCGGTGCAATCGGTGGCTATTCTCTGTAAACTGTCCGACAAGCTAAGATTGCAGGGCGCGTTTGATGAAGGACGACAGAGGTAAATCGAATCCCACAATACTGAAAGAGTTCTTGTGTTGTCCGGAGAATCGCCGACGGTTTGACACTTTCTTTGAACTCTGCTGGCGCCACACGAAAGCCTACCTGGGGTCGCAGAAAGCCAGGGGGCGGCGACTCCCGCTCGACCAGTTTGCCGGTCACAGTCCTATAGATGATCTTGCTGTCGATATCCTCAGTCGCGTCCTGGCGCCTGTCAAGGGCCGCACCTGTGGGGAACTGTTCGATTACTTTCGCGCGCAGGGTATCATGGCCTTCGAGGACGAGGACCCGGCGCACCTGTACGATCTGTTCCGCCCCTGGCTATTCACAAAGATTCGCCAGCAATTAAGTCATATCGCCGGCGAGGCAGACCCGTCGAAGGCCAACCTCAAAAGACGCTTCAAAGATATCCTCGCCGGACCGAACTACCATACGTTTTCGCCACGTGGCGGTAATGAGCGTTACGTCGGGACCTTGAAGTATGAGCGAACGATGCGGGCCGATTGCCCCCCGATCTCATTTGAGGAACTCCTGCTGCTGGTTGAGGAGTGCTATTTCCGTAGTCTCAACCGTACACAATGGTGTCGCGCCATTTTCGAGGCGTTGAATCGAGTCGAGTCCGTTCAGAATTTCATCGAGACTTTTCGGCTTATTCAGGCCGTGGTTATTGTCAATATGAAACATGTTGATGTCGAGGGCCTCGCGCCGGCGCACCCGCCGGGAGCGGAGCATGGCTTGTTCACTAGCGCGGTCACCAAAGCTCGAACCGAAACCCTGCGCTGGGCGCGCGAGACAGTCCTTGCGAAGTTCGTGACCAATGGTCGCCTTACCGAAAACTATGCTCAGCGGCTGCTCAACGCCTGCGAGCAATATCTGATCGATCTCGCCCACTCGTCAGGCGTAGACCCGCTGCCGGTCTACTTCCGGGAGGTGATGCCGGAATCGGAACATGATCGGTACTTGACGGATTTCAAGCATATCTTCGAGACCTCGATCCACAAGGCGAAAGATGATTTTGAGAGACGGTTGAGAAAGTATCTATAATGAGGTAACTTCGTTACTAGTTGGTTAATGTGGAAGAGTATAAGCGAGATTCACTGCATCCACCGCGCGAGAGGCTGATCGCGTTTGTGGAAAAACGGCTGGAGCAAGCCGAG
>JAUWMW010000118.1 GCA_030612965.1 bacterium | reverse complement strand
GTGGCCAGTTGCAAGAAGCTGGTTAAGAAAAACAAGAAGAGTAAGAAGAGCTGATATGCGGATCGAGACGCCACAACAATTGACCAAGCTACGCAAGGATTGCCTGACTCGGTTCAACCGCCATCCACAGAAGATACATGTTTGTTGCGGACCGGGCTGCCTGGCCAACGGGGCGCAAAAAGTCAGCGATGAACTCAAGAAAGTCATCAAGAAGAAACGGCTCAAAGGTTTCTCGGTCGACGCTCTCAAGGAAACCGGATGCCACGGTTTCTGTGAACAGGGACCGCTGGTCGTGGTGGAACCGGCGGGGACATTCTACACCCGAGTGAAAGTCAAGGACGTCGAGGAGATTATCGACAAGACCATTCGCCGGAAGGAAGTCCTGGAGCGTCTTCTGTTCACCGATCCTCAGACCGGAGAGAAGATCGAGAACTATCGCGATATCCCGTTTTATGCCAGGCAGCGGCGAATAGCTCTGCGCAATATCGGACAGATCAGCCAGTGCGACATCGACGAGTATATTGCTGTCGGTGGTTACCAGGCGTTGGCTAAGGCGCTGAAGAAAATGTCACCCCAGGATGTGATCGACGATGTCACCACCTCCGGGTTGCGCGGTCGCGGCGGGGCGGGGTTCCCGGCCGGTCGCAAATGGTCGACCTGCGCCAAAGCCGATGACTATCCGCATTACGTAATCTGCAATGGTGACGAGGGTGACCCCGGCGCGTTCATGGATCGCGCTATCATGGAGGGCGACCCGCACTCGGTGATCGAGGGAATGATTATTGCAGCTTACGCCGTCGGTGCGCACGAAGGATACATTTACGTGCGCGAGGAGTATCCGTTGGCGGTAGTTAACCTGCAGAAAGCGATCGAGCAGGCGCACGAGTACGGGCTACTCGGCAAAGGCATCCTGGGATCCGATTTTGAATTCGACGTTCATGTCAGCCGAGGGGGCGGTGCCTTCGTTTGCGGCGAGTCGTCGGCGCTGATGAAGTCGATAGCCGGTGAGGTCGGTGAACCGCGCGCCAAGTATGTTCGCTCGGTGCTGAAGGGGTTGCATGATAAGCCCACGGTCCTGAACAATGTCGAGAGTTACGCTAACGTGCCGGTGATAATCGATAAGGGTGGCAAATGGTTCAGCGCTATCGGCACTAAGAAAAGCACCGGCACCAAAGCGTTTTCACTTGTCGGCAAAGTGCGCAATACCGGTTTGATCGAAGTGCCGATGGGCACCACCCTGCGCGAAATCATCTACGACATCGGCGGCGGCATTCAGAATGATCGCCCCTTCAAAGCGGTACAGACCGGCGGACCCTCGGGCGGATGTCTTCCGGAGTCCAAGTTGGATCTTCCCGTGGATTTCGATACCCTGACCGAAGCCGGTTCGATGATGGGTTCCGGCGGCATGATCGTACTGGACGACCAAACCTGCGTGGTTGACCTGGCCAAGTACTTCCTGGCTTTCCTGGTCGATGAATCATGTGGTAAGTGCGTCCCGTGCCGGGAAGGACTCTACCAGTTGTACGGGCTGGCCGTGGCCATCAGCGAGGGTCGCGGCACCGAGGCCGACCTCGACAAAATGGAGAAGCTCTCGGACACGATCGTAATCAGTTCGTTGTGCGGTCTTGGAAAGTCCGGACCCAATCCGTTCCTGAGCACGGTCCAGTACTTCCGCGATGAATACCTTGCGCACATCAGGGACAAGAAGTGTCCGGCCGGCGTGTGCCGTGCGTTGATAAGGTACGAAGTTGATCCCCAGAAGTGCGACGGCTGCATGGCTTGCATTTCCGCCTGTGCCCAAAACGCCATCACCGGCAAGAAAAAGGAAGTGCACACGATAGATCAGGACGCCTGTGACAAGTGCGGCGCCTGCTTAGCTGTGTGCAAGCGCGACGCTATCCTGGTGCTTTAGGAGTGACTTGATGGTATCATTGACGATAAATGGAAGAGTCGTTCAAGCCAACAAAGGTGAGATGCTGCTGACTGTAACCCGTCGGGAAGGGATCGATATCCCGGCGCTGTGCCATCACGATGCCGTCGAACCGTTCGGCGCCTGTCGGCTTTGCATGGTGGAGATCACGAAGAAGGAATGGGACGGCTGGACGAACTACGTGGCCGCCTGTCTTTACCCGGTCGAGGATGGTCTGATCGTTCAGACGCACTCATCGAAGGTAAACGAACTACGCCGGACGGTGCTTGATTTGCTCCTGGCCCGCTGTCCCAACTCACCGGAGATCCGTCAACTCGCGGCCGAGTACGGCGTCACCCAAACGGCCTACGAAGAGATCCCCGACGCCGACAACTGCATCCTGTGCGGGTTGTGCACGCGCGTTTGCGAACGACTCGGATTCAAAGCGATATCCACGGTCGGACGCGGCCACGACAAAGTAGTAGCGCCGCCGTTGAAAGAAGCGCCGCCGGATTGCGTCGGTTGCCTCAGTTGTGCGCAGGTTTGCCCCACCAATGTGATTCAGTATAAAGACGAGGGCAATAAGCGCACGATCTGGAACAAGTCATTTGAGTTGATTGCGTGCAAGCAATGCGGCAAACAGATCATCACGCGCGACTTCGCCGAGGCCTTGAGCAGTCAAAGGAACATTCCGGCAGACTACTTCGAGTTATGCGATGAGTGTCACCGCAAGGAACTGTCGGTGAAGATGGGTTCGATCGTCTCGTGGTCGCGGGAGGCGGCCTCATGAAGCAGAGATTGATCGTAACGCCGGATCTGTGCACGGGTTGCCGCACCTGTGAGTTGGCCTGCGCCTTCGCCCATCCCATCAAAGGCAAGCCGGGGCGGAGCCGCATCTACCCTCTGCCGACCGGGAAGTCTGAGATGTGGACACCCGTGGTCTGTCTGCAGTGCGACGATCCCGCTTGTGCGAAATCGTGTCTGGTCGACGCCATCACGCGCAACGAGGAGACCGGCGCAATGGAGCTTGATAATGACAAGTGTGTCAAGTGCATGGCGTGCGTGGCTGCTTGTCCGTTCGGTTGTTCGCTGCATGACACCCTGCACGATCTGGTGGTGAAGTGCGACCTGTGCGGCGGTGATCCGGTCTGCGCTCATTTCTGCCCTACTAAGGCTCTCACTTGCCGCCCGGTGACACCTACCAGGCGCAAGGCCGTTGTATAGCCCGGCACCCAACTAACATCCGAAAACGTTGTGGTGGTCGAGTCTTCAGACTCGGCCACTTTCTTTTGGCCGACAAAAACCCGCCGAGTCTGAAGACTCAGCGGGCACAAAGTGTGAGCGACTGGACAGCAGCCTGCCGCCTACCAGCCGAGTATCTGTTCGAGGTTCTTGTTGAGTTTCTCGATGCGTTCCTGGAAGTCCTTTTTCTTGTGCGCCTCGCGTTCGATGACATCACCGGGAGCATTGGCGCGAAAGTCGGCGTTGGCCAGTTTTTTTGAGGTCTTCTCAAGTTGTATGCCGAGGTTGCTCAACTCTTTCTCCAGACGCTTCTTCTCGACCTCAATGTCGATGAGGCCTTCCAGTGGAATGAATATCTCCGCACCCGAAATAACAGTCGACGCCGACAACGGAGGCTTCTTGACACCGACGCCGGCATGAAGGTTCTCGACTCGGACGAGTGACCGGAAATAGTCGATATGATCCTCAAGCAACGTCGCAAAGTCGGCACTGTTGACGCGGATATGCAGATCGGACTTCTTGCTCGGCGGAACATTCAACTCCGCGCGCACCGCCCGCACCGCGGTCACCACACTCTGGATTTGTTCCAGACTCTGCTCCAGACTGTCATCGATGTGACCACCCTCAGTTTTCGGCCAGGGGCCAAAGGTGAGTGTGCTCTTGCTGTCGTAGTCGTGCTCAAGCAGATCGAGGTAGATACGCTCGGTGGCAAACGGAATGAAGGGATGCAACAGCCGCAGGATATTGTAAAGTGCATAAGTAGCGACGTTTAGGGATCCCTCGCGAATCGGCAGGCCGGCACGATCGGGCTTGATGAGTTCGACGTACCAGGAGCAGTAGTCATTCCAGACGAAATTGTAAAGAGCCTTCGCCGCTGCCGACAGACGGTATTCAGTAATGGCCTTCTCGACAGTCTGGATCGTTCGCTCCATTCGGGAGAGTATCCAGCGGTCAAAGATCACGAGATCGTTGTCGTCGATCTTGTCAAGCACCGGCGGTCGTCCATCGAGTCGCATTTTAACGAACCGTGCGACCTGAACCAGCTTGTTGACAAAATTACGACCGATCTCAAAAGTATTCTTGGTGAGACACGGATCCTGACCATCAGGCGTAGCCAGCACCATAGAGATGCGAAGGGCGTCGGCGCCATACTTGTCGATGATCTCAAGCGGATCGATACCGTTGCCCAATGATTTGGACATCCTGATGCCGTTGGCATCGCGCACGGTACCATGAATGTAGACATCTGAAAAAGGCGCGACGCCCTTGAACTCGTACCCAGCCATGACCATCCGCGCTACCCACAGGTAGATGATATCCGAGGCGGTGCTGAGAACTTTGGTGGGGTAAAACTTCTTCAACTCCGGGGTGTCCTCCGGCCAGCCCATGGTCGAGATCGGCCACAGCCAGGAGGAGAACCAGGTGTCCAGAACGTCTTCATCCTGAACAAGGCTGTCCGGATCATAGCCGGGACAGTCTTCGGGAGTGGGTCTATCTGCCGAGGCAAAAGCAGTACCGTCCTCGGCATACCAGATCGGTATCCGATGACCCCACCAAAGTTGGCGAGAGATGCACCAATCACGAATGTTCTCCATCCAGTGCAAGTAGGTCTTGGACCAGTACTCGGGATGGAATTTGATCTTGCCGGTCCTGACCGCTTCGATGGCCGGTTTGGCAAGTTCATCCATCTTAACGAACCACTGATCGGACAGATATGGTTCGATCACGTTGTGGCATCGATAGCAGGCGCCGGCGGCCAACTCATACTTCTCGATCTTGTCCAGATATCCCTTTTTCCTGAGTTCCTCGACCAGTTGGTTACGACCCTCAAAGCGATCGAGCCCCTTGAACTTGCCGGCGTTCTCGTTCAGAGTGCCGTCGGTATTGAGGATGTTGATTTCCTCAAGATCGTGGCGACGACCGATATCGAAATCGTTGGGATCATGAGCCGGCGTAACTTTCACGACACCGGTACCGAACTCCGGATCGACATAATTGTCGGCCACAATCGGAATCTCGCGTTCGAGTATGGGCAGTATGACGGTCTTTCCCACATACTTTTTGTAACGACTGTCTTTCGGTGAAACGGCCAGAGCCGTATCGCCTAACATCGTCTCGGGGCGGGTAGTGGCCACCGCGAGGAACTCATCGGAACCTTTGAGTTTGTATTTGATATACCAAAGGTGACTGTCTATTGTCTGGTGCTCGACCTCATCATCGGACAGCGAAGTCTGACACGACGGACACCAGTTGACAATTCGATGTCCTCGGTAGATCCAGCCCTTCTTATACAGGTGCAGGAACGTTGTGGCGACCGCCTTAACCAAGCCGTCGTCCAACGTGAATCGCGTACGTTCCCAGTCACAACTGCACCCCATCTTCCGGAGTTGGCCGAGGATGATATCCTTGTTGCGATTGGCCCATTCGGCGGTGCGGCGATAGAATTTCTCGCGACCCATCTCACGACGGGTGGTGCCTTCTTTGACCAGTTGTTTTTCCACGACCACCTGAGTGGCGATACCGGCATGGTCGGCCCCTGGAATCCAAATCGCCTCAAAACCATCCATCCGGTGCTTGCGGATCAGGATGTCCTGGATCGTGTTGTTCAGGGCATGTCCCAGGTGCAGCACATCGGTGCAGTTCGGCGGCGGGATGACGATAGAATACGTTGGTTTCTCCGACTCGACCTGTCCGTGGAAATAGCCGGCGTCGAGCCAGCGGTCGAGCATCTTGTCTTCGACGTCGGCCGGTGAGTAGGCTCTTGACTTCTTTGTCGAATTCGTTTTGGCGTCACTCATATCGGTATAGTATCCTTTTGTTCGTTCACTATCAAACGGACCTTCCGGCCCAAGCGGCCAATTATAGCCCTGACCATTTGATTTGTCAAGAAGGCAGGGAAAAAGCAGTTGGCAACTCCGGTAACAGATTGTATTATCGTCATCTATGACCGATCTAAAGAGTCGAGTAACCGACAAAAAACTCCCCCCCTGGGAACGACTGAAGCTGGTGATGGCTATCCTGCGGTCGGAGAACGGCTGCTCCTGGGATCGCAAACAGACCCACCGGAGTCTCCTGCCCTACTTGATCGAAGAGGCATACGAGGTGGTTGAAGCTGTTGAAGCGGGCGACAGCGCCGCTCTCTGCGAGGAATTGGGCGATCTGCTTTGCCAGGTTGTGTTCCACGCCCAACTGGCCAATGAAAGAAACGAGTGGGACGCTGATGCGGCGGTGGAGGCGATTGTTCAAAAACTGATCAGGCGACACCCCCACGTATTCGGGGAACCAAATGATCTCGACCCCAAACAAGTACGTGACCAATGGGAGCGACTGAAGTTGGAGTCGGGTGAAAAAACGTCTTTGCTTTCAGGTTTGCCGACATCGATGCCGGCACTGACGATGGCCTATCGAATCGGAGAGAAAGCGGGTGGGATCGGATTCGATTGGAACCACCCTGAAGAAGTGATCGAGAAACTGATCGAGGAGTTGACTGAGGTCAAAGAGGCGATGGCCTCCGGTGACAAGGTCAAGCAGTCTGAAGAGATCGGTGACCTCCTGTTTGCCGCGGCATCTCTGGCCAGAAAGCTCGATGTCGAACCGGAATCGGCGCTCAAGCAAGCCTTAGCGAAATTCCGACAACGTTTCTCGCTCCTTGAGGAGAAGGTACGAACGTCCGGGAAGCATTTCGACGACTTCACTCTTGAAGAATTGGAGAAGATTTGGCAGGAAGTGAAGAAACGTCGTGACCAGAAGGGATGAGCTTGTTCGCTTCCATCCTCTGTTGACATTCGTGTATGTGGTGTCGGGCGTCTCTGCCCGACACAGCCATTCCCTAAACACAGCACCCATCTTTTTTTGTTGATCCGATAGTGGCGGACGCATAGGATTCATGCGGTAACGATGCGTCTTTGATTCGGAGTTGATAAGACAGCTTTTGGTATTGTGGTTTGGAAACAAATATGTTTCGTCACGATGAAAGCGGTACGAGTCTGACGGCATGCGAAAGGAGGAGAGTCTATGA
>JAUWMW010000132.1 GCA_030612965.1 bacterium | reverse complement strand
GCGGTCGAAAGCAAAGCGCCGCAGAAAACAGAGAAGAACATGACCGCCGTGGAGAAAGCATTCAGTTCGGTAATACGTTTTGAGTAAGTTTCTTGTTTTCAAGTCGCTTGATGAGATGCCGGAGCTTCCGGTCAGCCAGGCCAGGATGTCCTGGAACAAGACCGGTTCGTGGCGTTCCAGTACGCCCGGTCATCGCGGTAAGCTACCGCCGTGCAATTTCAACTGCCCGGCGGCTGAGGACATTCGCGGGTATCTCGACCTGATGAAAAAGGGGAAGGTCGCCGAAGCGTTCGAGCTGCTGACTCAAAAGAACCCACTGCCAGCGGTATGCGGACGAGTTTGTTACCATCCCTGTCAGACCGATTGCAACCGCCACAGCTTCGATACCGAACTGCAGATTCGTTCGGTGGAGATGCTGATCGGGGACTGGGGCATTCAGCACAAACGCCGGGTGAGGCTACCTGAAATCGGCGCTGAGAAGGTGGCCGTTGTCGGCGCCGGTCCGGCCGGTCTGGCCGCGGCTCACTATTTGCGGCGTGGCGGCGTGAACGTGGTCATGTACGATGAGAACCATCACCCGGGTGGTATCCTTCACTACGGCATTCCCGCCTACCGGCTCGACAAAGAGATTCTCCAGGCCGAACTGAAACGTGTTCTCGATGGCGTTGACTTCAAAGCCAACATGCGTCTCGGATCCGATTTCGACCTGGGAACACTGGACGAGTTCGATGCTCTGTTCATCGCTACCGGTGCGCACGTATCCAAGAGTATGCGAATTGACGGTGAGGAACTGGCCGGTGTCGAATCCGGCCTGGACTTTCTGAAGCGTGTCAACTCCGGCCAAAGGGTTAGACTTGACGGCAAGCAGGTGGTGGTGATCGGCGGCGGCAACACCGCCTGCGACGTGGCGCGCTCTGCTTACCGTTTGGGTGCATCCGTAACCGTCGCCTACCGACGCACCGAGAACGAAATGCCGGCCTTCGCCGAAGAGGTCGAGCAGTTGAAAGCGGAACCGATCGAACTGGAATTCCTTGTTGCTCCCGCACGAATACAGCAGGAGACCGACGGTCATCTGAAAGTGACTTGTCACCGTATGGAACTGGGCGAACCGGATGCTGATGGTCGTCGCCGTACCGTGGTGATTGACGGCGCTGACTTCACCATGATAGCGGACGTTGTCTTTGCTGCTATCGGTGAAGACCCGGACCTTGATATTGCGCCCGGACTGACGTATGCGTCAGATGGCACGCTCGACCTCTCACAGATCGATCAACGAATTCGCGACAAGCTGTTCCTCGGCGGCGACATTCTCCCCAATCCGCGAACCGTGCCGCATGCAGTTGCTTCCGGGCGGATAGCAGCAGAACAGATTTCAGCATTTCTCAAGGGCGTGCCGTATGAACGCCCGGAGAAGCCGGCTGAGATGGCCGGTCCTGAGGATATCAACTTCAGCTACTTCGCGCGGATCAACTATGCCAAACGCGCGGCATCGTCGAACGGCACTGATGGTGCGCTGGATGAGGCAGGCGCGATTGATGAAGCCAATCGCTGTTTGTCGTGCGGCGTCTGTTTTGAATGTGATACCTGCTACAACTATTGTCCCGACCTCGCCATTGTGCGCACTCCCGGCGGTTACAAGGCCAATCTTGACTACTGCAAGGGCTGCGGCATCTGCGCCCGCGAGTGTCCCAGTGGCACGCTGGGGATGAAGGGGGGGAAAGTAGCGTGAAACGGGTTATGTCCGGCAACGAGACCGTGTCACAGGCGGTCAAACTATCGCGCGTGCAGGTGATCTCCGCCTACCCGATCACGCCGCAAACAAGTATCTCCGAGAAGCTCTCGGAAATCTGCGGCTCGGGCGAGATGGATGCCAAGTTTGTCAAGGTCGAGTCGGAACATTCGGCCATGGCGACGTTGATAGGGGCGTCATCGACCGGCGTGCGTACTTTCACCGCCACATCGTCGCAGGGGTTGGCTTTGATGCAGGAACTGTTGTTCTGGGTATCAGGGGCGCGGCTGCCGGTTGTGATGGTCAATGTTAACCGCGCTATGGCGGCGCCGTGGACTATATGGTGCGACCAGACCGACTCTGTCTCCCAACGCGACACCGGCTGGCTGCAGTTCTACTGCTGGTCCAATCAGGAGATACTCGACAGTGTCATCTGCGCCTTCAGGATTGCCGAGGAACTACTGATCCCGTGCATGGTTTGCCACGACGGCTTTTTCATCTCTCACACCCACGAAGTAATAGACATACCCGAGCAGAATCAGGTCGACGCCTTTCTGCCGCCGCGCAAGGCCGAATACAAACTCGACACCGCCAACCCGCGAACGTTCTCCGGCGGCACCATGCCGAGTATGTTCATGGAGTTCCGATACAAGGTGCAAGCGGCCTTTGAACGTGCGCAAGGTGTCATCGACCAGACGTACAAACAGTTCGCACAGACTTTTGGCCGCGATTACCGTGCCGTCGAGCCGTACTATGCCGACGATGCTGAAATCCTGCTGATAGCATCCGGCTCAGCCGCCTCGACCGTCTATCATACTGTGCGGCAAATGCGCGAGTCAGGCCGTAAGGTCGGGTTGTTACGCATGCGGCAGTTGCGTCCGCTCCCGGTTGAGGGAGTGCTGAAGCACTTGACCGATGGAGCCGCTTTGGCTGTTATCGATCGCAACCTATCCCCCGGCACCGGCGGCGTGTTTGCGCAGGAGTTGAGAGCGGCGTTACATCGCAAGGGTTCGGATCACCGTGTTCATGAGTTTGTCGGCGGGCTGGGAGGTCGCGACATAACTGCTGCCGACATCGAGAAGATTTGCGACGATCTCGACAACAAGACAGCCGATCCGGCCGGCATCAACTGGGTAGGATTGAATCGATGACCAACAGTCTACGCGAATATTCGGGAGGGTTCTTGTGGGCGGCAGACGTCCTCGTCTGCCCCAGTATCCACGTGGCGCACGAGGACGTACACCACGCACAACGATACTTGGGAGGCTTGCGTTGAGCGATACACCGGATTACGACTTCTGCGCCAGCCATGATTTCTATGGCCACACTGCCTGTCCCGGCTGTGGCGAGAAGATACTATTCCGACACGTGCTCGATGTGCTTGGCCCCGAGACGGTGATAGTGGCTCCGGCCGGGTGCGCAGCTGTGACCGATGGTGTCTTTCCGCACTCGCTTTCACCGGTGCCCTATCTGCACGTGGCCTTCGGCGCCACCGCATCGGCAGCCGCGGGCGTGCGCGCCGGTCTGGACATGTCCGGTCGTGAAAACGTCACCGTCCTGGCCTGGGCCGGTGACGGCGCCACCTTCGACATCGGTATGGGCGCGCTTTCGGCCATTGCCGAACGCAACGAAAACGTTCTCTATGTTTGCTACGATAACGAAGCTTATATGAACACCGGCATGCAGCGAAGTTCCGCCACTCCACTCGGCTGCTGGACGACGACGACCCCGGCCTCGCGTCTCAAGAGCGAACCGAAAAAAGATATCGACGCCATCATGGCGGCGCACCGCATTCCGTATGTCGCTACCGCGTCACCGGCCTTTCTCGATGACCTGAAAGGCAAGGTGGAGCGGGCCAAGGCAATCCGGGGATTGCGCTTTATGCATCTGTTCTCTCCCTGTCCACCGGGCTGGAAATCCGACCCGGCCGACAGTATCGCTATTGCCCGGCTGGCGGTGGAGTCGAATGTCTTTCCACTATATGAGGTGTACGAGGGCGAACGACTTCGTCTGACCTGTCAGTCATCGTCCGTGCCGGTAGCGGAATACCTCAAGCTGCAGGGACGATTCAAGTACATGTCGGAACGGGAAGCTGAAGATATGCAGAGAGCAGTCGAACGCTCGTATGCCGCCTTGAAGTTACGTCACGAGAAATCAAAAGTGTGCTTATAATGAGGATAGATCCATGCCGAACGAGCTGTCGGAAGACAAACTGATATTCGACTGGAATAGGTACGACAAGTTCCGGTTCCGCCATAAGAAAGATTTCGAACTCGATGATGAAACGTTGCGCGACGGGCTTCAGTCGCCGTCCATCACCGATCCCACTATCGAAGAGAAGATCGGGTTTCTTGAGTTGATGGAGGAATTGGGAATTCAGTGTGCTGATATCGGCCTGCCTGGTTCCGGCCCGCGGGCGCAGGCTGATATCACGGCTATGGTAAGACACATCGTCAAGAACAAGATGAAGCTTCGGCCTAACTGCGCGGTGCGGACGGTGAAGGCTGATATCACGCCGTTGATCGAAATCTCTCAGAAGACCGGATATCCTATCGAGGCCTGTGCGTTCATCGGTTCCTCACCGATTCGTCAGTATGCCGAGGGGTGGACTATCGACAAGATGATTGAGTTGAGCGAAGAGGCCGTCAGCTACGCCGTCGAGAACAAGCTACCGGTCATGTACGTCACCGAGGATACCACGCGGGCCGACCCCGAGACCTTAAAGCGCCTTTTTACGGCGGCCATCGATGCCGGGGCCGAGCGGATATGTGTCTGTGATACCGTCGGTCACGCCACGCCGATCGGGGTGCATTATCTTATGAAGTACGTCATCAAACTGGTCACGAAGATCAACCCGAAGGTGAAGGTCGACTGGCACGGTCATTCCGACCGTGGGTTGGCGCTGTCGAACACGATGATGGCTATCGCCCAGGGCGCCGATCGGGTGCACGCCACTGCCCTCGGTGTCGGCGAACGAGTCGGCAATACGGCCATGGACCTGCTGCTGATCAACCTGAGACTCGAGGGGATCATCAGGAACGACCTGACTAATCTGGCCAGATATTGCCAATTGGCCTCCACGGCCTGTGACGCTCCTATTGCCTGGAACTACCCGGCTATGGGGCGTGATGCCTTCCGCACCTCCACCGGTGTGCACGCCGCCGCTATCATCAAAGCTCAGAACAAAGGTCACGACTGGCTGGCCGATCGCGTTTATTCCGGTGTGCCGGCCAGCATGGTGGGGCTGAAACAGGTAATCGACATCGGCTTCATGTCGGGGGTGTCCAACATCGTATACTGGCTGAAGACGCGGGGCATCGAACCGGACAAGAAGTTGGTCGACGAAATCTTCAAAGCCGCCAAGCAGCACAACCGCGTGTTGACGGAGGAGGAGTTGGAGGAACTGGTGAAATTCCACTCCTACGAACGCGGTGAGTCACCGGTCGATACCATTTCACAATGGGACCAGCGGATCGCGTCGAAAGGCAAGAGCACACCGGACAAGGAGTAGTCGGATGCATGCATGTCATCGGCCAACATCCCGCTCGTTATTGCATGGAAATCTAAGCGGCGACACCTGAATTAGGGATAGACTATGGGTTACACAATAGCGGAGAAGATCATCGCCGAACACGCTGGCTGTGAGGTAACGCCGGGACAGATTGTCAATGTCCCGGTGGACATGGCCATGGCGAACGAACTGTCGGCTGCTCTGGCTATCAAAGAACTGAACGATTGGGGTATCGACAAGCTGGCCGATCCTGACAAGGTCTGCCTGATTCCGGACCATTTCCAGCCCGCCAAAGACATCAACGCCGCCGGTATCGCCAAAGTGGTGCGCGACTTTGCGCGCAAGCACGAGGTCAAATACTACCTCGAGGTCGGCCGCGCCGGGATCGAACATGCCGTGCTGCCGCTCGAGGGAATCGTCCTGCCGGGGCAGATCATGGTCGGAGGTGATTCACACACTTGCACCGCCGGCGCCATAAACAGTTTCGCCACCGGGGTCGGCTCCACCGACATCGCCGGCGCCTGGGCCACCGGCGAGGTCTGGCTGAAAGTCCCACAGTCGGCCCGGCTGACTTACGCCGGCAAGCTACGCCCGCACGTCTACGGCAAGGATCTGATCCTGTACACCCTGAAGGATCTCGGTACCGCCGGGGCTACCTACATGGCAGTCGAATACCAGGGTGACGTCTTCGATCAACTACCGATGTCGGACCGACTCACTATGGCCAACATGGCTATCGAGGCCGGCGCCAAAACGGGACTGTTCCAGTTTGATGACAAGACACGTGAACTGGTGGAGTCGACACCACGCTACAAGTCGGACAAGCCGGACTATACTATCGCGTCCCCGGACGCCGATGCCGTCTATGCCCTGGAACGTGTCTACGATGTTTCCAATCTGGAACCGCAGGTGGCCTGTCCGTTTTCGCCGGACAATGTCAAGAATCTCTCGGCTCTGCGTAATGTGAAGATCGACCAGGTCGTCATCGGTGCCTGTACCAACGGCTGGCTCGAGGACTTGCTGCGAGCGGCGGAGGTGTTCAAGGGACGCACCGCGCATCCCGACGTGCGGGTTATCATCCTGCCCGGATCACAAATGATCGCCCGGCAGGCCTGCGACATGGGGTTGCCGCAAGTTTTCATTGACGCCGGATGTGTCTTCTCTACGTCAACGTGCGGGCCGTGCATTGGCGGCCACATGGGCGTACTGGGCGAGAAGGAAGTTTGCGTGTCAACTACCAATCGCAATTTCGCCGGTCGCATGGGTCACTTGAGTTCAGAGGTCTATCTGACCAACCCGGCGGTCGCGGCGGCCTCGGCGGTGTTGGGTCGTATCGGATCACCGGACGAGTTGTAGGAGGTATCATGAATCTGAAAGGAAAAGTCTACCGCGTCGGCGAGAATATCAACACCGA
>JAUWMW010000144.1 GCA_030612965.1 bacterium | reverse complement strand
GGAGAGGTGTCGGGCACGATTTCGGAACAAGGCGCCTATTTATCCCCGGCGGCCTACTACTATCCGGTTGGCGATGAGTCGCTGGTCAGTTTCAAACTCACTGCCGACATCCCCGAAGCATGGGAGTCAGTCAGTGACGGTAATCTGATATCTTCGGAGATACGTGACGGTCGGAAAATCCAATCATGGGGGAACCCATTCAAGTCCGATGGTTGTATGTTCATGGCCGCGCCGTATGTGATCAAGTCAACGATGGTCGACAGTGTCGAAGTCTGGTGCTACTTCTTTGAGGCCGACACCGGACTGTTCGACCAGTACCTCCCGGCCACCGCTGATTATATTCAAATGTATTCCGAGTTGATCGGACCTTATCCGTTTGAGCGCTTCACGGTGGCCGAGAATTTCTTCTCGACCGGATACGGCATGCCGGCCTGGACGCTGCTCGGACAGCGCGTGCTGCAAATGCCGTGGATTATCAAGACATCGCTGGGTCACGAAGTGCTTCACAACTGGTGGGGCAACAGCGTCTATGTCGATTACGAACGCGGCAACTGGTGCGAAGGGTCAACGGTCTACGGCGCCGACTACCGCTACAAGCTCCTGCAATCTGAGGAAGCGGCCAAGAGCTATCGGAAGGACATCCTGAAGCAATATCTCGCCTATGTCGACGAGGGCAACGACTTTCCCATTCGTGAATTCACCTCCCGCAGCAGCCCCGACACACGAAGCATCGGCTACGGCAAGGCGATGATGGTGTTCCACATGATCGAAGAAGAGATCGGCACAGAACCGTTCTTCGATGCCTGGAAACTTGTCTACAAGCGTCATATAGGAGAGAAGATCAGTTGGGAGGAGTGGGTCGTAGCGTTTGAGGAGACGAGCGGCAAAGACCTTTCTCATATCATCCCACAGTGGATCGACCGAGTGGGAGCGCCTCTCTTAGAGGTGACGATACCGGACAATGCTGTAGAACCGTCGGGCGACAACAAGGTGCTGTCATTCTCGCTTGCCGAGCGTAGCGGACAGGACTACAGACTCCGCGTGCCGCTGCGATTCAGTGGGGGCGATCTTGTTCTTGACACGGCGGTATCGCTCGCCTCGGCCCAACAGACCTATGACATGACGTTGCCGGAAGCGGTGACGACGTTGGAAATCGACCCCGACTTCCATCTCTTCCGTCGTCTGCACCCTGAAGAAGTGGAACCTATAGTCTCAGCCATACTGGGCGCTGACGAACACCGATTCGTATGCGACGCGGACAACGTGACGACCGTTGAGCGGTTCACCGCTTTTGCCTCAAGTTTCACTGAAGACTCAATGGCGGTCAGTAACTACGATCTCCTAGAGCAGCCTGATCGCAGCTTCGTGCCGATCATGCTAAACCCGCCGGAGTTGCCGGCGTACCTGGCTGACCGGGTGACGATTAGTGACGACTCGGTAAGCGTGCAGGAAACCAGCTACCCACGCAGCGGTCATACTCTCGTCCTTACGGGCGAGAAACATGACGGCTTCGAGAAGTTCATGGTGATTATCACCGATGATTATGAGTCCCTGCCGCGTCTGGGGCAGTTGGTGCCGCACTATGGGAAGTACTCCTATTTGGTCTTCATGGGTGCGCGCAATATCGGGAAAGGGCAGTGGGAAGTCGAATCCTCGCCACTGAAGGTGACACTGCCTTAAGTGGTTTTCGAGGTCTCGGCCGGTATCGCTGCCGGCGTCGGTTGTTCGGCATCAGGACTGAGAAAACTCTCGACCCACTTGTTTACGTCGTTACGCTTCACTTCCTGTCTGAGCAACCGCATCCGTCGCTGCCGTTCCTGGGGGGTCATGATAAAGGCGGCATAGATGGCGTCGGCCATGCCCTCCAGATCGTAAGGGTTGACCATGATGGCCGCTTTCGACAACTGGGTGGCGGCCCCGGCGAATTCTGACAGAACGAGGACACCATTGTCGTCTATCGAACTGGCGCAATACTCTTTCGCCACTAGGTTCATGCCGTCACGCAACGGCGTAATGAGCGCGATCTCGCAGGCGCGATAGTGTCCCAGCAGTTGAACCCGGTCGAGTTGACGGTACATGTAGTGGATAGGCACCCAGCCGTGCTGCGAGTACCGCGCGTTGATTCGCCCCACCAGTTCATCGAGTTCGTGCTTGAGATTCTGGTAATCGGGCACCTTGACCCGGCTGGGGATCACGATTTGCACCAGTGATACATGCCCCCGCAAATCGGGGTACTTCTCCAGCGTTCTCTCAAAGGCCAGGAAGCGCTCCGGAATTCCCTTGGTGTAGTCCAAACGGTCGATTCCCAGAATGAGAGAGCGACCCGGCAGGTTCTTGTGGATGAACCAGGCCGCTTCCTTCACTTCGGGTGATCTCGCCTGCGTGTCGAACTCATCGAAATCGATGCTGACCGGGTATTGTCCCAGCCTGATACTGCGGCTGTCGTACTCTATCCCTGATTGCCGAGAGACGATCCGGGCCGATGACTCCGGCATGAGGTTCCTTATGCACTGCACGAAATTGCGACGGTCCAACGCCGTCTGGAAACCGATATGATCGTAAGCCAGCACCGCCTCGAGCAAATCCTGCTTCCAGGGGAGACGGCGAAACAGATCGTACGAGGGAAAGGGGATATGCAGAAAAAAATGCAGGCGGTGATGCAGGCCCAGATCACGCAGGAAATGCCCCACCAGCAGCAACTGGTAATCATGTATCCAGATCAGGCTGTCCGGCTGAACTGAACTCGCCACGACGTCGGCGAACTTGCGGTTGACCTCGACGTAGCTTCCCCAGTTGGCGCTTTCAAACCGGCAGTGGCCCAGCAGATCATGAAACAGCGGCCAGATCGTTTCGTTTGAAAAGCCGTGGTAGTATTTCTCAACCTCCGAGTCGGTGAGCGGAACCGACCGCAGGTCGAAACCGGCCTCCTGGCGGTACTCGTCAAGCAAGGCCCCGGCCGGACTGTCGGGGGGGCTGCCGGGCCAGCCGATCCACAGGCCATGCTCACGACGCATCAACGGCGCCAGGGCCGTCACCAATCCGCCGGCCGCCGGTTCAACCCGCCAGTTGTTCTTTTCATCCCTCGAAATCACCACCGGCAGCCGATTGGAGACGATTATAAGCGGCTTTTCTAATTCACTCATACATGCCCCTTTATTACCATTCCCTCTCTAGGCACAGAACTCCACACCATGATTGCGGTGAGGTAGACATCACCTATTCAACAAACTACACAAATTACTGGCAGTGGGCAACCTTAAAGTCGCGTCGAACCGGCGGACATGAACTGCTATAGTCTATGATGTTCGGCGAGCAGGGAGCCGTGACCGGCGCTCAGTCTACTTGCAAGATTCCAGCCAGCGATGCAGAAAGGATACCAGATCATCGGGAGGTATTAGCCACAAGTCAGCCTTGGTGGGACGTAGCTCGGTTCTGACCAGGATCGAAAGTCCCCGACCGGCCAGAGCCTCGAAAGCATCCTCGTCAGTCGCATCGTCACCCAGATAGGCAACCACCGCTCGGCTATCCGATTCGGCGAGAACGGTGCGGACTACACGGCCCTTGGTGATGCCCGGCAGTCGCAACTCCAGGCCGCCGTCGAATTCACGGAGTTCCAGTCCCGAGCGGTCGCTCCATCGGCTGCTCTGTGTCCGGACGGACTGTCTTATCCGCTCGGCCGCCTCGCGTTCCAGACCGCGCCAGTGAAAAGCGATCCCGGCCGGTTTCAGTTCGGTCTGTCGCTGTAGACCCTGGCCGGTCGCCCATTGATATGCCTCTTTGAGTATGGTGCGGGTCGCCTCTGGAACCGTCGGTGAACGATACGTTCCATCGATGCTCAGTCGTTCGGCGCCGTGTGATCCAAAGATCTCCGGCGTTCGTTTCAGACCCAACAGCGCAGCGACCGCCGTGGCTGCCCGGCCGCTGACAAGGGCCAGCCGGCTGCGTGGGCATTGGACGATTTGATCCAGCAACGGAGGAATCCGGGGGTATGGTGCGGCTTGCTCCCGCTCCGTGCGAAACGGCGCCAATGTGCCGTCGTAATCCAGAAGTAGAACCCTCTGCGAAGCTTTGCGCAGCCGGTCGAAGAACGCGTCCAGATCGAGTGTCGAATTGAGCAGTTTCATCACGCCGGAGTCATCCGGCCAGCAGGTGGCTCTCCAAGCCGTGCCGCAGGCCCAACATCAATGTCAGGTACTCACGCAAGTGGCGGGTCAGGAGAAAGTTAACGGTCACGAATTCGCGGGCAGTGCGCCCCATGCGGCCGGCTTTCCCGGGCTGTCTGAGAAGTTCCCTCAGGCGCAGCGCCGCCCCTTCCGGGGTATCGACCAGGAAGCCGGTGTGGTGATTATGTACCTGCAATCTGATGCCGCCCACGTTGCCGCCGATGACCGGTTTGCTTTTCCACATCGCTTCGGTGACGGTCAGGCCGAAGCCCTCCTGCAGCGACTTCTGTATCACAACTGTCGAGGCGCGCTGCAGAGCGTTGATGGTCCTATGGGCGTCGGGTGGCAGATCCAGGATGAAAATATCCTCCCGACCACGGGCGGTCTCCTGAACTTCATTGAGCACTGCCTGGCCCTCGGGGTCGTCGTCTGCGCCGCCGCCGGCTAAGACCAACTGAGCATCCAGCGAGCCGCTGAGGATATCGAAAGCGCGAATCACTCCCAGCGGGTCTTTGAACCGATCAAAACGCGAAATCTGAGTGAGCAGCGGTAGCCGCCGATCAATGCCAAAACGGTCAAGCGTGGCATCAATGTATCCCTGGGGTAGCTCACAGTTCTTGTCCGACAACGGATCGATCGACGGCGCGATGATCAACTGGGGATGATCCAACCGACGGGCGAAGTGAGGCATCGAGTAGACCGAGGCGTCATAAAGCGAGACCAACTCTTTCAGGTACCTCCAGATGCGATGATTGGGCCGGCTGACGTCGATGTGACAGCGCCATACCCACCGTCCCTTCCGTTCCGGGCAACACTTGATCAGGAAGGCCGGCTGCGGGTCGTGGATGATCACGAAGTCAGCCTTCGAGAGCTTGGGGCGCAGCCGCTCGGCGTTGGCGCTGACTGTGTCTTCATATACCTTGATCATGTGGTCGGTCAAGGCCGCCGGACTACCCTGCAAACCATTATGGAAACTCTTGGTGGTGTGAAAGTACTCGGCGTGACCGTCGATCACCTCCCAGGATGTGTCAAGGCCCAGGTCATTCATCAACGGGACAAGCCAACTCAGGATTTCAGCCACTCCGCCGCCCTCCCGGGTGGAATTGACGTGGACGACCCGCGCTCCGGCCAGTTGGTGGGCCAGCTTCCGTAACTGAGCTATTACTACTTGCCCGACCACGTCCTCGTATGAATCGAGTGACATGCTAACCATGTGCGGTCTCCATTAATGGCTGACAAATAGCTTCCAGCAGTGTGTCTTTGAGTTCACGAAGGGTTAAGTAGTAGAAGTCGATGCCGTGAAGCGCCTCAAGAAGCGGTTCCGTACCGGCTCCAAACCCGACCAGCCAATTGGAGAAATCGTCGAGGCGTGTCTCGGTGCGCCTGCGCGCTTCGACAAAATGGTAGTAGATGGAACTGGTGCTGAACTCCGGCAGGCGGGTTACCAGATCGTCCGGCGTGCACAGTTGAATGCCGACGTCGAATACCACCGTGACGGCTCGCATGAACCGGAAATCCTCACCGGCCGGGGCGAACTGATGATATCCAACTTCGGACAGGCGATCATCGATTACCTCCAGTACCGCCGCTCGCAATTGTTCGAAATTATCAAACTCGTAAGGGTTGAGCACTCCCAGTTGCTCGGCCAGCACCCGGTCGCGCACGTGCTTGGCTGACCAGACGGCGAAGTCGTTGCTGAATTCAGGATCATCGAAAGTAGGCCGCAACTGCGTCTCGCAGAAGTGGTGAAACAGACACTCCAGGGGACAGCGCGCTACCCCTTCCCGCAATTCGCGGAGGCTGACGGCGGCTTGGACGCCCCCCATGCGGGTAATCAGCGTGCAGTCTTTAACCTCGAACGGCATATTGACCTTTTCGGTTTTCCAGACCATTCCTTTACATTCCTCATCTGTCTATTGGTCTCTTCGGCGCCGGACAGGCGAATCTCGCAACCAGCCGATGTCGCCCATCCGCGTTGCCCTCTATTATAAGCATAACCGAGGATAACACAAGGTCCGAAAGTTAGCGGCAGGGTCGCAGTCGGCTTGCTGCCCGGCTATGGTGACCGTCGGCTTGACTGTTCGCAAAGGAAATCCTACCTTGCGGTATGCTGAAAAGGTCGATCTTCTCAGTCATGGCGTTTGGCCTGTTCCTGCTTCTGGCGGAAGGGGGCGCCCGTCTGGTTGAGCGCGGCGCTGAGCGATGGACCGACGACACCGAGGGTTTGTCAGGTTGGCAGGCGAAATTCTTCGGCTCCATTTTCGA
>JAUWMW010000343.1 GCA_030612965.1 bacterium | reverse complement strand
CTGGCCGATCTCATGGAGGTTGAGTTGGGTGATCGCGTGGTATTGACGGCATCACAGGTGCATGGCGGTGAACTGTCACAGGAGATGTTCCGCGTGTCGGGCATCTTCCATCTGACTATCGATGAGATGGACAAAGGGATGGTCTTCATATCGCTTGCGAAGGCGCAACAGATGCTGAACCTGGCCGGAGAGGTCCATGAGATCGCCCTCAAGTTCAACAATGCCGAAATCGGTCACAACGAGCAGGCATCCTTCTGGACGACCTATTTGACCGACGGCAACGAGGCGGTGGGATGGGCGACCCTGATGCCCCAGATGAAGGCGGTTCTGGATCTCGGTCAGTTCAGCACTCTTATTATCGGCTTGATCCTGTTTGCCGTCGTGTCGTTAGGGATCATAAACACTCTTTTCATGTCGCTGTATGAGCGGATGTTCGAGTTCGGGGTCATGCGCGCCGTCGGTACGCGACCGTTCGCCATGGGGCGGTTGATCGTTTTCGAGGCAGGTGCGCTGGCCGTCGTAAGTTGCATCCTGGGGATCATCCTCGGCCTGGTTATCACCTACATTTTTACCCGGATAGGAATCGACTATACCGGCATTGAGTACGTGGGCGTAACTTTTCGCGAACTGCTCTACCCAGTGATGCAACTCAAGCAGTACGTACTTTACCCGGTGATCGTGTTCCTGTTGACAATGGTTGTCGGGCTGTATCCGGCATCCTACGCAGCCCGTATGAATCCCGCCAAAGCCATGCGACGCAGTTTTTGAAGAGGTACGATATGAATGCAGACAACGACCGTAAGGTTATCATTGCCGAGGGTGTCACCAAAGAGTATTCCGACAACGGGGTGCCGGTAATGGCGCTGCGCGGGATCGACCTGACGATTGAGCCAGGTGAGTTCGCCGCTATCGTGGGACCGTCGGGCTCCGGTAAAACCACCTTCCTGAATGTCGTCTCCGGCCTCGACAGTATCACCGAGGGCTCCGTCCGACTTGACGGTAAATTGCTATCTTCAATGAGCGGAAGGGAACTCTCGGACTACCGGCGCGACAGAATCGGATTCATTTTCCAGGCGTACAACCTGATCCCGGTACTCACCGTCGAGGAGAACGTTGAGTACATCATGCTGCTCCAGGGTATTGACAAGAGAGAACGGCGCCGACGCGTACGCGATCTCCTGGCACAGTTGGGACTCGATGGTATGACCGACCGTCTGCCGTCGCGTCTGTCCGGCGGACAACAGCAGCGCGTGGCCGTAGCGCGAGCGATTGTGTCACGACCGGCGCTGGTGCTGGCCGATGAACCTACGGCCAATCTGGATTCGAAGACCGCGCTCGACCTGATCGACATGATGCGACGACTCAACGAAGAGAGCGGCGTGACGTTCGTCTTCTCCACGCACGACAGTATGATCATGGATCGTGCCCGGCGTTTGATCGTGTTGAAGGACGGTCGGATAGATCGTGATGAGGCGCAGGCATGAACGGACTTCGACGGTACCGAACCATCGGATTCGTCCTGATGCCCCTGCTTCTCGCAGCGAATACTGTGGCGTTAGACCTCAACGGCTACTACAAGAGCTTCGTGGCGGTCTATGATGTGCCGACATACTCGCTTGTTGGTTTCGACTTCGATACTCCCCCGATGGGTCAGGTCACCAGTCGCCTGCGGCTCAACGGGCAAATGCGCCTCGGCACGGCGGCCTCGTTCAATGTTGCCTATGATATCGTGCCACGCATTCAGGATAGGATGTTATGGGAAAACAATCTGCTGTTCAGCGGGACTGAGGGTTCTACCTATCGTGCCTTCGATTTTGACCGTCGCATCTATCCGGAACCTGACGACTCAGTGGCTAGTTTCGGGCTGTTTCATAATCTGGA
>JAUWMW010000022.1 GCA_030612965.1 bacterium | reverse complement strand
CTGGCCGGCGGCGTCGGGGCGGTCGGGATAACCTATCAACTGGACAACGGAATGGAAGTAATTCTCAAGGAGACTCATGCTTCACCCATGGTCGCCGGGATGGTTTTTGTCAAATCAGGGAGTAAATATGAGTCCCGCTTTGAGAACGGAATCACTCATTTTCTGGAGCACCTGCTGTTTAACGGCACGGTCAATCGGAGTCGCGAGGAAATCGACGGCTCGATACGCGATCTCGGCGGTTACCTTAACGCTTTTACCCGCAAGGACCTGACCTCCTACTTCGTCCTCATGCCGAAACAGCACATCGAGTACGGTCTGGTCACCATGGCGGACATGCTGTTCAATTCCACCGTACCCGATGAAGAACTGTCCAAGGAACGTCAGGTGGTCATCGAGGAGATCAAGCGTTCCGCCGACTCACCTGGATGGGCTGCCGAGAAGTTCTTCACTGAGAAAGCCTTCGCCGGCACCAACTACGACCGGCCGGTGCTGGGCTACCGGTCGTTCATCGAGAACATCCCGCGCGCAGCCATCATCGACTACTGGAAAAGATACTATCGACCAGACAACATGGTGCTGCTTATCATAGGTGACTTTGAGACGGCCACCATGAAGAAGACGATCGCCGCGATCTTTGGAAGCATCCAATCGGGCGACCCAAAGCCCGCTCCAACCAGCGACGACATCCAGACAAACATCGAGGGACAGCAGGTTTTCGATACGGTGGCCGATGTCAGTTCGACCTACATCAATTTCTCTTTCGCCGCCCCACACTTCAATGATAGTTCCTATCTGCCGTTCGACTTGTTGGTTCAATACTACGGCATGGACGGAGCTTCGCCGTTGTTGCAGGAAATGACCGAGGGGGCCGCACCACTGGCCACCGAGGTCGGTATCTATCTCAATACAAAAAGTGAGTTCTCCCGCCTGGAGTTGTTTATTATCACCGAGAAGCCTGAGAATGTCGATACTATCCTGGCTGTGGTGCCGCGATTGTTGAGACAGGCAAGCGGACACGTAGCCGAAGATGAGACTATCGCCGGCATAATCACCAGCGTGAAATGCGATCAAATATACAACTCCGAAAAACTCCACTACCTTGGCTTCATGATTGCTCCCATGCTGATGACAGCCGGATGGGACTTCGTTGAGGACTACGGCACTCTGCTTTCGCAGGTAAGTTGGGACCAGGCTCGGCAGGCGGCGACCGAGTGGCTGGACGATCCGAGTTACATCGCGACGGTAGTGAGGCCGCGCAGTGACTCCGCGCAGATAGCCTATGTACCGGAAGGTCTGACCTCGGAGGAAGTGATAGCACATTTTGACCAGGCAACACTCCCCAAGCATGACGTCACAACCGGGCAGCCTTTGGTGTACCCTGAACCGGATTCGGTCAAGCTGGAACTCTCCGACCCGGCAAAATATCATCGCGAAGTGCTGCCAAATGGACTAACCGTTATCATCAAGACCAGCCCCGACAGCCGCGTATTTGGAGTGAGTCTGCTCGCTAAGAACCGTAACGGCAACGAACCTGTGGGCAAAGCCGGGATCACTGATTTCGTCAACCACTGTCTCGAAAAAGGGACCATCAACCGCGACGCCTCGGAGTTATCGCGCGACCTGGCCGAAATCGGAGCCAATCTAACGCTCTACGACAATCCCTGGATACCTTACGACGATCACTATACGACACGCCGCTTTGCTTTCGCGAAGTTCGAGACGATCGACGAATACGCGCGGGAAGGTTTCGAACTGTTCGGCGAACTGGTGCTGCAACCGGCCTTCGATTCACAGGAGGTGGAGAATGTCCGGGCATCGCTCATGGGCTCGCTCGGTCGTAGTAGCGCATCGGCCCGCAAAGTAGCGCGTAACCTGTTTTATGAAACACTACTCGGGGATGAACCGTACGGTCAGCCGGTCATGGGAACGGCGCGGTCGATTGGCTCTATCACGCGCGATGATCTGGTAGCTCACCATGCCCGATTCTATTCGCCTGAAAACATGATTCTGTCAATTGGCGCCAACCTGCCGATTGATACGGTGATGAGCTGGGTCCAGAGCCGGTTTGGGCAGATCCCTGCCGCCGAAGTGGTTTCCACATTTAGAGCGCAACCCCCTGTCTTGACTGAAGTCCGCGAGGGTCATTCTGAGATGGAGGCCAAGCAGATCAGTATGTATTTGGGCAGTCTTCTCCCGGCGGCCACGAGTGACGAAGTACCGGCTTTGTCAATCGCCACCTCAATTCTCAACCGACGCCTTTATCTGAACCTCCGCGAGAAACAGGGACTGGCGTACTCGGTTGGCGCCGGCTCAACCTACGATCGAGATTTCGGCTGGATGTACTGCGTCATGGGGACCTCGCACGAGAACTACCAGAAGGCGTTGGACGGCATTATCCTGGAGATCGACAAACTGAAACTCGATGGCCCGACCCACGAGGAGATCAATACTGCCCGCAACCAGATCTGGGGCAGTCTGGGCCGTGCCCGGCTGTCGCGGGTAAACCAGGCTTACTGGCTGGCGGTGAATGACTACCTGGGACGCGAGATCGGCCACGACCAGACGTATCTTACAGCACTCGGCGACGTAACTCCGGACGCGGTGCGCCGGGTAACGGCGCGCTATTTCAACACCGACGCTTACGTACTGGCTTCCGCGGGGAAGCGGGAGTAGGCGTCAGGCGAGGGCTCACGGAGACCTGCCTTGGTACGGTTGACATTACGGATGTTGCATTAACTTGGTGGGGGATGAAGTATGAGATTTGACGAGTATTGGCAGAACTTTAACAACAAGTACAATTTCCCGCTGCTTGCGAAGTGGTTTGCTTCGTTGGTTAACTTTCTGGCCTTCACGGTGGGCTTAGGTATAGTCGCCCAAGGCATCCCATTCGGTCTGTAGCGAACCTAGTTCCTGCTATTCGTGTGTTTCTACACAACATTGAACACCCTTGCCATCTGGATTCCGATGAGACCTGAGGACTGAGCTTTGGATAGACCCGCCCCAAACGAGTTTGAGCCGGCCACCCGACCGTGAGACCCGGACGAACGGGCTTGTTGAAAAACCCTGAGAGCCGTCATTGCGAGGAGCGAAGACACTCGTGTCGTAGCGACGCGGCAATCTCAATTTGTTGGTAGACTTGGCGTAAAAGATTGCCGCGTAGCGGAAGAAGCCATTCAAGGCCTCGCAATGACGCCTTCTGGACCAGCGTGTGTCCGGCTGATGGCCACATCTGCCGGGATTCTGTCGAAAAGAACAGCATTCTGCTTGACACACAATCGGCGGCGGATATATTCCCGCCAATTATGGGACGAGGAACCACTGTGGTAACACATCGACATGGCTGACGCCGATTCCGGCCGACTGTATCGCTTAAGATTCGAGCCCCGGGATCTGGTGATGCTGAAGCTCCTGGCCATAGCCGGGCTGATTTATCTTTTCATTCTTTCCATCACTCTTCTGGGAGCATCATTCAAACTGTTCGGCGAAGGATTCGCCGAAGGTATCTTTCAAGTCACTGCCAATCCGATTGTCGGCCTGGTTATTGGGGTTCTGTCCACTGCGATTATTCAGTCATCATCCACCACGACCTCAATCGTTGTGGGATTGGTAGCCTCAGGCGTTCTTCCATTCCAGGCAGCCATTCCAATGGTCATGGGGGCCAACATCGGAACCTCGATTACCAATACTATAGTTTCCATCGGCCACATCTCCAGACGTGCCGAATTCCAACGGGCTTTCACCGGCGCCATGCTGCACGATCTATTCAACGTCTGCGCCGTGGTAGTACTGCTGCCATTGGAAATCTACTTTCATATCATCGAAAAAGCTGCGCGCTTCCTGGAATCACTATTCGCAGGCTTCGGCGGTCTGGAATTTTCGTCACCAATGGCCACAGCGACCAAACCCGTGGCCAAAATGATCCTGCATATCACCGGCGACAATGGCTGGATTGGCGTTGTTATAGCCCTGCTTTTTCTGTTCATCGCACTACGCTATATCGTAAAGGTCTTGAAATCCATGGTCCTGGCCCGTGTCGAGAAGTTCTTCCAACGTTACATCTTCCGCACCCCGGCGCTTGGATTCATCCTGGGTATAGCTATTACAACCATGGTACAATCGTCCTCAATCACAACGTCCATTGTTGTACCACTCCTTGGCGCCGGTGTCCTGACGGCCGTTCAAATCTACCCGTACCTGCTGGGAGCCAATGTCGGGACTACCATCACCGCCTTCCTGGCCTCGTTCGTCACCGGATCGACCGACGCCGTCGCCGTTGCCTTTGCTCATCTAATGTTCAATGTTTACGGCATCGCGATTTTCTGGCCGCTCAAAAGCGTACCCATATTCCTGGCCACCCAACTGGGCAACTTGACGGCCAAATCCAAACTGGTGCCGTTAGCGTATATATTTGTGGTGTTCTTTGTGATACCGGGATTGATAATCTATTTTATGGAGTAGATATATGTTTGAAAAGTTCAAAGAACTGTTCAGTTCGGAGAACCTGCTGGACTCCGCTTTCAAGACCACTCTCACGATGATGGAGTTCGATTACAAAATGTACGATGCGGCTCGCAAGACCCTTCGTGAATCCGACACCGACGAACTCCCTTTCGACATACACAAGACCGACCGCAAGATCAACAAGTTCGAACGGCAGGTTCGACGACAAGTTATCACCCATCTGACGATCTCGGGCACGCAAAACCTGGGGCCTGGGCTGGCACTGGTTTCGATTGTTATCGACGTTGAACGAATCGGCGACTACACCAAGAACATCGTCGGTCTGGCCACGCTGCACAAACATCGGTTGCACGGCGGGGCGTATGAGCAGGTTCTTCAGGAGATCGAGGCCGTCAACGAAGAGTCCTTTACCAAGGTTATACGGATTCTGAAGACTCAGGACAAACGGGCGGCCCGGGAAGTGATGCAGTTGGAGGAGGATACAGCCAAGAAAGCTGAGTCAATTAATAACGACCTGGTACGTGGTGTAGACAAGACGCTTTCAATCGCCGATGCCGTGACGGTGAGTATGTACGCGCGATTCCTCAAGCGAATCAACGCCCACCTGACCAATATCGCCAGTTCGACGGTCAACCCGTTCCCACGGATCGGTTTCAGGGAAAAGAAAAAGAACAAGTAGTCTCAGCGTTCCTTCAAGCCCAGGCCGGTGCGCATGGCCGGTATGAGACAGCGCCGTTGCATGATGAGGTATACGGCGGCCAACAGCAGATAGAGCACCATAACTTCCATCCGGATTTCCGCGAAGATAAGCTGAGCGAAGAAAAGCACAGCCAACAAGACACCCTCGGACCGATTAAACCGCAGGTTCACCAAAACAGCCAGACCGAAAAGCGACTGAGCCGCCGTGAGCAGCAATTCGTGATTCTGTAATTCGTCAAGCATGAACGGGCGCACGGCGCCGCTTGAGATCGAGAACACCAGGGGAATAGTGCCTACCAGCAAAGTCCACTGGTTCACCTTCGATGATATCAGCGCCTTCAGGGCTGACCCGGCCGCACCCCGAAGCGCCCAGGTGGCCGCCACGATGAATTCCGGCGCCTCGGACGCTATTGGCGCCAACCACTGCACCAGGTAGAATTCATCGATTCCGAGAGTCTTTCCCATGCTGACCAGTGAATGCGCGAACGGCTCCGCGGAAAAGAAAATCACCGCTCCTGCCCAGCCAAAGAAAAACACCGTTATCGTTCTACGTGGCCGGGTAGTCATATTTGCGATGATTTTGACCGGGCCGACCATCTCCGGTTCGACCGTTTCCATCTTGGCTATTCGTCGTGTGTAGAGAGCGAAAATCATGACCAGAATCACTGTGTCGATCAGATTAAGGCTGCCCTTCAGGGGGATAGTGAACGAGTAGATCGTGGCCATAGCAAGATAGAATATCTCGACCCGCTGTGAGGAGTCCATGATGATTTCTTTGCGCCGCTTGGCCCAGACGTACAGAAACAGAACCACCGGCCAGCCCAAGCCTACCAGCAGCCGATTGGCGCCGGTCATGTTGGCAATAGCGTAGTGCGCCTGAGCGGGATCGTGGGCAGCTTTCCAGGTGAATACAAAGTCGACTGCGTACTCCGGCAACACCGCCAGGAGCGCCAGAATAGCCACTGCCAGCGACTCCGAGATGTCAATCTGCGCCGCCTCGGCCGCCCATGCCAGACAGAACGCCGCCCCGAAAATGGACATGCCGAACAGCAAGCTGCCGAGAATCGGGGAAACTTCGGTATCAGTCAGACCCAGATAGAAACCCGGAACAGTGGCGGCAAGAGTCGTCGCCATCATTACATAGAGTCCGGGGGAGGTTGAGTACTTCTTGGCCGGTAGGTTCATGCTATCGCCGGATACGAAGGTAGCTCAAGGGGAGGCCTGATGTCATGGTCAACCCCTGATGACCATGCTGACGATATCTTTGCGCAGGAGAACGCCAACCAGATTGTCGTCTTCAGCAACGAAAACCTTTCTGACATCCTTGAAGATCATCATAGCCGCAACTTCAACGATGCGGGTACCCGGACTGGTGACCTCGTAGTCGGAGCGGTAGAGTTGCGAGACCTTGATCTTGTCCTCCTGCTTGAGCAATTCCTCGAACGGCTCTACGTCCATCGAATAGTTCAAATTCGAGATGAGCGATTTGTAATCGGGCAGAGCCGCCTTAATCAGGTCGCGATCGTCGATAACACCCAACAGTTTGTTGTTTTCGTCCACCACTGCCAGGGCCGAAAGCCGGTAGCGGAACATCTCGTTGGCGACATCCTTAAGGGTGTTGTCGGGTGTCACGCTGGCCACCTTGTGGCGCATGACGTCCTTGACCATCAATTCCTTGTCGACCTGGAGATTGGCATCACTGACCAGCTTGATCAGGTCTACTGATCGGCTGACGGCCAATACTTTTTCCAGCATGCCGCTCATGCGTCCGAAGGCGGCCAGTCCGGACAGCATCTGAAGATACAGCTTGGCAATGGTAGAAGGAGTCAGGAGCAGGCAGATGACATGTACCGGAACGCCGTCAGCGGTCTTGCCCTCAAGCCCCTGTTTGGAAACACCGATGAGGATGTACAACTCCGACACCGCATCCGTTCGTGCATGAGGAAAAGCAAAACCATGACCATAGGAGGTGTTCTCGATTTCCTCACGTTCCCGTACTGATCTGAGGATGGCCTCGAAATCGAGTTGGACCCCCTCGTTCTGGATCAAACCCAGCAGTTCGACGACTGCCTCGTCCTTGGTTTTGGCCTGCAAATTGATCGATATCCGGCGCTCCATTATCAGGTTGGCCAGTTTCACTTAACTACCTCTCTATTCTCTTTCGGATTGTTGTGCGAACGGAACTGAATCGTGGACGGTGATGCCACGCCTCCTGAGACGAGGAATTTTATACCCTCCTCTACCGTCATGGCGACCGGCATGACTTCGTCGGCGGGGACAATTATAACGATTCCCGAGACCGGGGTCGGGGTTGACGGAACAAACACGGTAATACACTCGCGTCTCTCCTCGTCCGATCCCAGCCGGACCCGTTTGACGATAAAGCAGAGCGCATAAACGCCGCGACGTGGATACTCTATCAACGCCACTTCTTTGAACGACTGCGCGGTCGGCAGAGCGATAGCTTCCAGCAGTTGTTTGGCCGCCGAGTAAATGGGACGAATGATCGGCATACGCACCAGTACTCTCTCGCCCAAACGGTAGAGGCGGGCCCCGACAATGTTGCGCGTGAAGAACCCGGCCAGTATGATCAGCAGAATCGTCGTGACCACACCCAAACCCGGAACGAAATATCCAAGAACAGTGTGCAGGATCGGTTGCAGAATGCCATCAATGGCTTCAAAAAGGAACTTGAGTACCAGGTAAGTCAGAATCAAAGGAACGATCGCAAGAACGCCGGAAACGAAGTGGCGCTTGACAACCGCAAATACTGTGTTAAGTAAGGTCATACCAAAACCCATCCCTGAGCAACACCGACTTAATTATAGCGGCGTGCCCCGAATGTGTCAACTACTATCAACGTTTACCTGGGGATCACTCCGGTGGCAGCAGGGATGTCCTTGACGAACTGCAGGATCGGCTCGGCATAGATTCCAAACAACACGACGCCGATCAAGCCGATGGCAACTACCATCACGGCCGGCGCGTTCGGTTTGATTCGATACGGCGACTCTTCAGCCGAGAAGTACATCTGCTTTATGATGTTGGCATAGTAGTACAACGAGAACACGGCCGTGAGCAAGCCGACCCCAGCCAGCCAATACAACCAGGTGTAATCCTGACTTTGTCCGGCCAGTGAAATGGCGGCGGCGAATACCTTGTACTTAGCCAGGAAACCGGCCAGCGGCGGAATGCCGGCCAACGACAATAAGAACACCGCCATACACACCGCCAGCCCCGGCGACGATTGTGACAGGCCGCGATAGGTTCCGATCTGACATGAGCCGGTCTTGTCCTCGACTATGGCGACAATGGCGAAAGCACCCATGTTGGCGAATAGATAGGCAAAAACGTAGAAGGCGACCGCTTCCAGCCCCCATTCGTTGACAGCCACCATACCGATCATGATGTAACCGGCCTGGGCAATCGACGAATAAGCTAACATCCTCTTGATGTTGGTTTGGCGAATAGCGACGACGTTGCCGTAAATCATGGCCGCACAGGCCAGGATGCCGGTCAGGTATCCCCAGTCATTGGGCGCCATCTCGAGACCCCAAAAGGCCCACAAACCATTGACGAAAATCTTGGCAAAGGCAACCAGCCCGGCCGCTTTGGAACCGACCGACAGGAAGGCGGCGATCGGTGTCGGCGAACCTTCGTAGACATCCGGCGCCCACTGATGAAACGGCGGCAGGGACAGTTTGAAACCCAAACCGGCAATAATCATGACCATAGCCACCAGCGGCACCACTCCGAGGGATCCGTTCGCAATGAACAGAGCCGCCAGGTTCATTTTCATCGCCACTATCTCGGTAGTGCCGGACATGCCGTAGAGAAACGAGAAACCATACAACAGCAGAGCGGATGAAAAGGCGCCGAACACGAAGTACTTGACACCGGCTTCGACGGACAGTTTGTCGTCCTTGAAAAACGCAGCCAAAACAAAGAGGGGGATGGTGGTCAACTCCAAACCAATCCACAGCGACAACAACTCCTGAGAGGAAGCAAGGAACATCATGCCCACTGTCGACAACATGATCAGACCGAAATACTCGCCGCGATGATTGACGATTTTCTGCTTGATGATACCGAAAGAACTGCCGACCGCCATGAAAGCCGAACCGAGAAAGATCACTTTGAAAAACAGCGCCATCGGGTCGGAGAAAAACATATTGCCGAACCCCCGGCCGTACCCGGTGGTGGCCAACAGTCCACCGCAGATAAGAAGCCCGAGCAGGGTCAGGTAGCCCACAGTCGATTCGCGCCGCCGCTTGCTCAGCAAATCGAATAGAAACACCACCAGCGCCCAGAGAAACAGAAATATCTCCGGGAGCATCATGCGCAGGTTGTATTCGGGCAGTTGGAATTCCATATCGCTTTACCTGGCCATCAACGTTACCAGATTCTCCAGAGTAGCCCTCATCAAGTTAGAGAGCGGCGCCGGGTAGACGCCGATAGCCACCGTCAGCACCATCAGCGGCGCCACTGTGACGATTTCACGGAAGTTGATTTCCGTCAGCCCACCCCACTTAGCCTTATCGAATTCACCTAAGAATATTCGTTGCACCATGCGCAGCATATAAGCGGCGCCCAGCACGACACCAAGAACCGATATGCCGACCAGCACTTTGTTCAAGGCTCCAAAAGCGCCCACAAAGATCATAAATTCACTGACGAAACCGCTCATCCCCGGCAAGCCCAACGCCGCCATCGAGAAGAATATCATGATGCCGGAATAAACCGGCAGCTTAGCGCCGATGCCGCCAAAGGCGGCAATCTCACGGGTGTGGGCGCGATCATATAGAACGCCTACCAAGAGGAATAAGGCGCCGGTGATGAGACCGTGTGAGACCATCTGGAACATACATCCGGCAATCGCCGTCACCGATGAGAATGCTGCCAGCGCCAGCATGCAGTAGCCCATGTGCGACACCGATGAATATGCCACCAGCTTCTTGAGGTCCTTCTGCGCCATCGACACCAGCGCGCCGTAAATGATGGCGATCACACCCAGAATGGCGATCCAGAACGACAGAGTGCGGAGAGCATCAGGAAACATCGGCCAGCTAACTCGCAGCATGGCGTAAGTGCCCATCTTCAACAAGACGCCGGCCAGAATCACGGAGACCGCCGTCGGCGCTTCTACGTGCGCATCGGGCAACCAGGTGTGGAACGGCCAGACCGGGACTTTGATGGCAAAAGCTATGAAGAAAAAGATGAAGCAGACCATTTGCAGCGAATGCGACAGAGTCGGACAGGTTTCGATCAACGTCATCATGTTCAGCGTGTGCGGTTCGGATGTGAAGTACAAGATCAGAATCGATACTAACATAAACATCGACCCGAACAGCGTGTAGAGGAAGAACTTGATTGCGGCGTATTCTTTTCGCGGTCCGCCCCAGACACCGATCAGGAAGTACATCGGCACCAGCATTATCTCCCAGAAAACGTAGAACAGGAAGAAGTCAAGCGCCACAAACACGCCCATCATGCCCGCCTCCAACAGCAGGAAGAAGGCGAAGTACTCCTTGACGCGGTTCGTGATGCCGAAGGACGCCAGCAGGGAGAGGGTAGACAAAAGCCCGGTCAGGAAGAGCATCGGCACCGAGATGCCGTCAACACCCAGGAAGTACTGGACGTTCAAAGAGGGTATCCAACTGTACGGACCCTCCTGATAGGCCATGGCCGCCGAACCGGAGAAGTTGACGAAGTAATCCCAGGTGAGCCAGAAGGAGACTAACATCGGGATCAGACTGATGATGGTAGCGGTCCACCGGATGGCCTTGTGGTTCTCCTTGGGGAGAAGCATCACCACCACCATCCCGAATATGGGCACGAATATCAATGAACTCAGATACGGGAATTCCATAACTATGATCTATCCTCCAAACTCAGACATGTTCTTCCTGTTTTGTTTCCTGGCCGGCCGGCTGTCGTCCGATAGTACGAGAGAGTATGGCCAGGAATATAATGCCGACCGCCAACAGGATGGTCAAAACGGGCCAGCCGGCTTCTCTCTCCTGCGGACCGACCTCAAGCTTAAACAGGCTGACCAGAACCACCAGCAGCAGCGCGAAAAAGGCATAGGACTGCACGCGACCGGTTTGCAGGAAACGACCGATGTTGCCGCTCTGCCGGACAATCCACCCGGAGCCGTTAACGGCGCCGTCGACAATCCATTTATCAAACCATTGTTTCATATCCGCCCAGAGCACGGTTGCCCAGGCCGTACCGTTGACCAGACCATCAATTACGCTTCCATCAAAACGCCACATGAGCCGCCCAAAGGCCAGCACGGGGCGTATTAGCACCGCATCGTACAACTCATCAAAGTAGTACTTGTTGTAGAGAAGCGTGTAGAGCGGCTTGAACTTTTCAGCCACGCGGTCGGCGGAGATCGATTTTTTGTAATACATCAGGTAGGCCAGTCCGATTCCGGAGACGGCCATAACCGTCGAGATAATCATCAGCAGCCAGTTAGCGTGCGGATGATACGGCTCGCCGTGGTAGACGAACGAAGCAAAACCACTCTGCAACCAGGGCAGGCCGACCCAACCGGCGAAGATCGCCAGAAATGCCAGGAACACCAGCGGGTAGGTCATGGTCTTCGGTGATTCATGAGCGTGCTCGTACTTCTCTTTATCGCGTGGCTCGCCAAAGAAGGTCAGGAAGCACAGCCGGAACATATAGAACGCCGTCATGAACGCAATCAGCAAGGTGAAGACCAGGAAAACCGGATGATGCGATGCGGCGGCGACTATTTCATCTTTTGACCAGAAGCCGGACAGCGGGAAGATACCGGCAATAGACAGCGACGCGATTATGAAGGCCGGCGCAGTCAGTTTCAACTTACTGAATAGTCCACCCATCTCCTGAATGTTGTTGGTATGAATGGCATGAATGATCGAACCTGCGGCAAGGAACAGGAGTCCTTTGAAGAAGGCGTGTGTCATCAGATGGAAAGTTCCGGCGTAGAAACCGGGCGAATGGTGTCCCATGGCGGAATCGTAACCATACAACCCGAGCGCCATCATCATGTAGCCGAGTTGACTGACCGTGGAGTAGGCGAGCACCCTTTTGATGTCGTTTTGCACCAGGGCAATCGTCGCTGCCATGAATGACGTTATCAAACCGATGACGGCTACGACTAACGAAGCTTCAGCCGACCCGACAAAAACAGTCATGGCGCGCGCCACCAGGTAGACGCCCGCTGCCACCATAGTAGCAGCGTGGATCAAAGCCGATACCGGCGTCGGGCCCTCCATCGCGTCCGGCAGCCAGACGTGCAAGGGGAACTGCGCCGATTTGCCGACAGCGCCGCAGAACACAAAGATGGCGATAAGCGTGACAATGCCGGCGGGAATAGCGCCGGCCGAGATACTATCGAACACTCCTCCATAATTGAATGTGCCGGCGTATACGGCAATGAGGAATAGTCCGACCAGGAAACCCAGGTCACCGATGCGAGTGGTAATGAAGGCTTTCTGGCAGGCGTCGGCCGCCGATACTTTCTCAAACCAGAACCCGATCAGCAGATAACTGGTCAGACCAACTAGCTCCCAAAAGATGAAGATCATGAAGAAATTATTCGCCAGCACCAGTCCAAGCATCGAGAACAAGAACAGCGACAGGTAAGCGAAGAAGCGGCTGAAGCGTGGGTCGCCGTGCATGTATCCGACCGAGTAAATTTCCACGCTGGCGCCGACAGTGGTGACCACCAGCAGCATCACGGCGGCCAGCGGGTCGATCAGGATGCCGATCTCCGGGACAAAGCCGACCAGATCGATAAACTTGTAGTAGGCCTCGTACGGCTCGCCGTGACGAGCCAGCGTCTCGATCAGCACGATGATAGATATGACCCAGGAGACCAGGATCATCGCGATCGAGAACACAGCCGACAGCATCTCCTTCCACCTGAGGAAGAAGACTACTATCAGGAAGGACAACAGCGGAAGCAGCGCAATCAGGTATGAGTGTTCGGTCATGCTTGCTATCCTACCACTTCATTACGTTGACGTTATCCATGCCTATCCCGCGCCAGTTGCGATAGATCAACAGAACGATCGCCAGTCCCACGACTGCTTCGGCCGCAGCCACGACCACTATAAAAATCGCAAACATCTGCCCCACAAGAGCGTCGGTAGCGATATACTTGTTGAAGGCGACAAAGTTTATGTTGGCGGCGTTGAACATCAGTTCCAGCGACATCAGAATCCCGATAACATTGCGACGAGTCAGAACGCCGAATAAGCCGATGGCAAAAAGAGCCGCCGCCAGAGCCAGATAGTAAAACATCAGGAGCGCTCCTTTCTGGCCAACACGATGGCCCCGATCAAAGCCGCCAGCAAGAGCACCGACACCACCTCAAACGGCAGCATGAAATCGGTCATGAGATATTTCCCGATACTGCCGACGTTGTCGCTGATTAACTCACCCTTAGCAGGCATCCAGACGCCGGTCTTTGTGATCAGATAGGGTACACCGATAGCGAATAAGGCACATACGACAAAGGCTATAGTAGCATTCTCGTTGTGCTGAATCAGTGATTCAGAAGCCAGATCGGTTGTCAACATAACAGTGAATACAATCAGGATCGCCACCGCGCCAACGTAAATCAAAACCTGCGCTGCGGCCAGGAACTCCGCCTCAAGCAGCACATAGATGCCGGCCACTGCGAACAAACACAGAATCAGGCAGAGGGCGCAGTGGAACATATTCCTGAGTGTCACCACGAGAAACCCGGAAACCAGGATCACTACGGCGAGAATCCAGAAAACAATGCCGGGCTCAAGCACTTGCATCGGTTTGATCTCCCTCTTTCTTGTCCTCAGTTTTGGGGGCAGCCTTTTCCTCGGGCGGCGCCTCGTTGGGCGCCTCGGCAGGCGTCTCCGGTGAAGACGGCGGCTTCTCTTCGGTCGGCTCAGTCGGCGTCGTTACATCGGTAGCAGGCTGCGGCTGCGGCTCCGCCACAGCGGTGTCGGCGACTTCGGTCGTAGTATCCGCCGGTTTGTCGGCCACCGACATATCAGCAATTGGCGGCTTCTCTTCGGCTGCTGTTTCCGTATCGTCTTTTGCGGGCGCCGCCGGTTTAGTTGGGGCGGCTTTATCTGAAGCAGGCTTGGCCGCTTTTGGTTTTTTCTTCTTGCGAGTGTCCACGTAGTCGACGTCGAGACCGACTTCCTGCAACTTCTTCACATCCCAGGTCAAGTCGTCCTTGTCCAGACACGAGAACTCATACTTGGTAGCCATTTTGAGCGCGCTGAAATTGCACGCCTCTTCGCACAAACCGCAGAAACAGCAAAGACCGTTGTCGACGACAAATTGGTCGAGCACTTTTCTTTTGTTCTCGTCGCGATGCGAATCGATTCGGATTGCCGCCGTCGGGCAGGCCCGCATGCACAACTCGCAGGCGGTGCAGTTTAGTTCGCCGGTCTTTTTGTCGGATAGAAGTACGACGATGCCGCGCGAGCCCTCCGGAATATCGTAACGCTGTTCGGGGTACTGGATAGTGATCGCATGCCGACCGAGATGCTTTCCGGCAATACCGAGACCTAAGAGAAGGTTCTTTATGTGGCTTATCAAATCCATCCGAGAACTACCTACTCCCAATATCCCAAGTATTTGAGTATTGCGGCCAGAATCAGATTGGCAAACGTCACCGGCACCAGGAACTTCCAGGCGAATTCCATCAACTGATCGACCCGTAACCGCGGATAGGTCCATCGAACGAGCATCAAAAGGAGAACCATCGACAGCGTCTTGCCCATAAACCAGACCCACGAAGGCAGCCACGGGCCGTTCCATCCGCCCAAAAACACGGTCGCGGCGATGGCCGAAACCGTAAACATATTGATAAACTCGGCCAGGAAGAACATGGCGAACTTCATACCGGAGTATTCGACATTGTACCCCGCCACCAGTTCCTGCTCGGCCTCGGGGATATCGAATGGGGTGCGGTTGGCCTCAGCGATGGCGGCTACAGTGTAGGTGACAAACGCAATGGGACCAAACGGGACGCGGAAAATGAACCAGTTGAACCAACCGGACTGGGACTCGACAATGTCGACCATCGATAGCGAGCCGACATAAAGAATAACCGCCAGGAGCGACACCACCATCGGCACTTCGTAGCTGATTACCTGCGCCGCCGAGCGCATGCCGCCGAGAAGAGCGTACTTGTTGTTGGAACCCCAGCCGGCCATCAAGAGCGAAATCACGGTGAAGGTCGTCACGGCCATAATGTAGAGGATACCGATATTGAGATCGGCTACGATCAGCCCGCGCCCGAACGGCATACAGACATAGGCCAGAAAGGCCGCCACAAAGCAGATTACGGGCGCCCAGAAGAAGACAACTTTGTCGCGGGTCGCCACGCGGATATCTTCCTTCTGCAACAGCTTCAGTGCATCCATCACCGTTTGATACCAGCCATGCCAGCCCACTCGCATAGGGCCGAAACGTTGCTGGATGTGG
>JAUWMW010000339.1 GCA_030612965.1 bacterium | reverse complement strand
GGTATGGGCCAAACCGTTGGGTTGCCGCAGGTCCAGTTGAGAATCCAGAGGTTCTAAAGTAGTATTGACTTGCTCGTGACCGGCGCTTTCGGGCGCCGGTTTTCTTTTGGGGGCTAACCTGTTTTCTTGTAGTAGATTTTTCTTGCCAAGCTGTTGGCTTATGGATATATTCTCCGGCATGTTCGCAGGTTGTGAAAAATGTAACTAACTTTGTAACTCGCAACGGGAGAAGGTGTTAATGGAAGTCTTAGGCGTACCTCCGGGATGTTTGGCAGCCCTGATCGGGATCATCGGGTTCGTCTTTGCGCTGATTTTGTTCTTCTGGATCCGCGGCCGTGATGCCGGCACGGATCTGATGAAGGAAATCTCTGAACAAATCCACGACGGCGCCATGGTGTTCCTCAAACGGGAATACACAATACTGGCCGTCTTTATTGTGGTGGTGTTTGGGCTGTTGTTCTGGAAGATCGATTCACGGACGGCCTTCGCATTCCTGGGTGGTGCCGGCTGTTCCATGCTGGCCGGCTTTGTCGGGATGAAGGCGGCCACGCGCGCCAACGTGCGCACCTGTGCCGCGGCCAAAGACCACGGGCAGCCTGCAGCGTTGTCGATTGCCTTCACCGGCGGTGCGGTAATGGGTATGACGGTCGCCTCGCTGGGACTGATTGGCGTTGGAATCGTTTTCATGTTCTTCGGCGGTGATCCCAAGACCGCCTGGATCATCAATGGTTTTGCTATGGGCGCATCATCGATTGCCCTGTTCGCTCGCGTGGGCGGCGGCATCTATACCAAGGCGGCTGATGTCGGTGCTGATCTGGTCGGTAAGGTAGAAGCGGGGATTCCCGAGGATGATCCGCGCAACCCTGCTGTGATCGCCGACAACGTCGGTGACAACGTCGGTGACACCGCCGGTATGGGAGCCGACCTGTTCGAGTCGTATGTAGGTTCGATCATCGCCACTATCGCTATTGCGGCAACCATTACGGGTACCGGTATGGTGGACGACATTTCCACAGTAATTGCCAATAATCGGGCTGTTTACATGCAATTGCCGTTGATGATCGTTGCTTTTGGTGCCTTGGCATCGATGCTGGGTATTCTTTCGGTGAAAGTCTTTTCCTCGATGAATCCAGCGGCTACGCTTCGTTTGGTTACTTACGTTGGCGCTGTCGTCATGCTGATTGCGGCGTGGTTCATAATCGATTATCTCGGCGTTGACCAGAACGTTTTCTGGGCCATCTTTGGGGGAAACGTCGCGGGGATAGTGCTCGGGTTGTTGACTGAGTACTACACGGCCGGTGGTCCCATCCGCAAAATCGCCCACGCCTCCGAGACCGGCGCGGCTACCAATATTATCCACGGCTTGGCGGTTGGGATGGAATCAACCTTGATGCCCGTCATTGTCATCTGTGCGGCTATCTACACTGGCTACAGTTTTGCCGGACTGTACGGCATCGGTATCGCCGGAGTCGGTATGCTGGGCACTATCGGCGTGACTATGGCAGTCGACGCCTATGGGCCGATTGCCGACAACGCTGGCGGCATCTCCGAAATGGCCGGCCTTGGTCCCGAAGTCCGCAAGATCACCGATAGGTTGGATGCACTGGGTAACACCACCGCGGCTATCGGCAAAGGGTTCGCCATTGGCTCGGCGGCTCTGACGGCGCTGGCGCTGTTCTCGGCATACTCAGCGGCAGTGGGCCTTGGAAAAGAGGGAATAAATATCCTCGAAGTGCACGTCGTCATCGGGTTTTTCATCGGTGGCGTGGTACCGTTCTTTGTGGCGTCTCTTACCATGACGGCGGTCGGCAAAGCAGCCTCCGCGATGGTGGAAGAAGTCCGTCGCCAGTTCCGTGAAATCAAGGGACTGATGGAAGGCAAAGCCAAACCGGACACCAAGACCTGTGTGGATATCGCTACCTCCGGCGCCCTGCGGCAGATGATTGTGCCTGGCCTCACGGCCAT
>JAUWMW010000007.1 GCA_030612965.1 bacterium | reverse complement strand
GGCAGATCTGAACTCTCGGCCATCTTCACAGCCGAAAGCTTGAAATCCCGGTCAAAATTACGACGAGACATAATGAACACCTCCAAAGCCAATTTAACACGACCTTCAAAAAGTGTCCACCTTTTTGGGGGAAGATCAGTTTTGACCTACAAGCTTCTTGGCGTCAGGTTCCAGGGAACCTGACCTACAAGACTGTTCCGCTCTTGGGTAGAGTTGCGCCGCAATTTCTCTAAACACCGACATTGTAACCTTCGGTACAGCAGCCCGTATATACAGCAAGGCAACGGCGGGTGGATTTCGCCGACCGGATCGAAAAATAACTCACATACCTGGAGGATCGGATGTCGTCCTTAGCAAAAGTAATCGTGGTAACCGGGCTGCTGATCGTGACGTTATGTCTGAACGTGTTCGCCGGCCGCAAAGAGGTGGTCGAGAAGACCTTTGATGCCACGGAATCGGTTCGCATCAATACTGTCAGTGGTGATTGCATTATCAAGCAGGGTGATGGCGACAAAATACACGTTCATCTTGTCTACAACTACTCGCCACGAGGGTCCTTTGAGCCGACGTTTGAGGAGCGCAGCCGAGTGCTTCGCCTCAGTGAGAATCACTATGAATCCAACCACGGCAGGTCGGTCTGGACTATCACCGTGCTGGCGGAAACAAGAGTGCGATTCAGCACCGCATCGGGTGATTTCGAGGCCAGTGACCTGAAGGCCGATATCGACGTCGAAACGGCTTCTGGTGACATTCTGTTGGATAATTGTACCGGCAATGTTGAGGTGGAGGTGGCTTCAGGCGACATCACAGCCGAGGGATGCCGCGGTGAATTCGAGTTCAGCACCGCTTCGGGCGATGTTGCTATTCGGAACTGCACCGGCGAATTCGAATTGCAGACGGCGTCAGGAGATATCGAAGTCGATGACTGCGAGGGCGAGTTCAACCTCGGAGTAGCCTCCGGCGATATTGACGCTGTCGGGGTCACCCTGAATAATCCGAGCAGCTTTGAGACCGCCTCAGGTGACGTCGATGTTGCGCTGGCGGCCAGTGCCGAGCACGATCTCGTTATCTCGACTGCCTCCGGATCGGCCACGCTTGATTACAACGGCAATCCCATCAAGGGTCAGTTTGAGCTTACGGCGCGTTTGCGGCGTGGACGTATTACGGCGCCCTTTGATTTCGACGATGAAGAAGAGTTTGAACGCTGGGGTCAGGACTACGTGCGCAAGAGTTTCACTCGTGGCTCCGACAGTCCGCTCATCGCCATTGAGACCGCATCAGGACGGGCGACGCTGAAAGAGTAGGTTTTCACAGCGGGCTGCTAGGGCTTCGTGATGATCTCTGCGGGGGTTTATCGACACTCCCAATGATGTCGGGGCTATCGCGTGGTTATTTCTTCAATATCCGCGGTGACGGCCAGTTTCCTGAGCTTCTGTGTGACCTCAAGGTGTTCTGCCGCCGCCAGCTTCAAGTCGAGCCTCATGCGAACCTCGGTCTTTCCACCGACCTCGACCTGATCCACTCGCAGAATAATCGGCAGGTCGATTGCACCGGCGCTGACGGTAAGAGTTCCAGTGCCTTTCAGTTTCTCCAGTTGGCGGGCGTTCAGCGTGTCATCGGCAGCGGCAACTACGAGAATGTGAGCGTTAGACGGCAGCAGTTCGGCCCGAACAAAACGTACCTTGATCTTGCGACCGTCCGGCAGTTTCGTACGGTTCAGCTCTTTCATTCGGGCAGTCAGAGACGATTTTCCCAACATTGCCACAAAGAACGGCTTGTCCAGATCCGTCTTAGCGTCAGGCCATTTGACAAAGCTATCGATGTCGGCAATCAACGAGGCTATTCGTTCGTTCACCGGGTCTGTTCTGCTCTCTGGGTAGGCAGTCGATACCGCCAATGTCAACAGCACCGAAAATGTGATTATTCGCCAGGTTGTCATATTTTCCACCGTGTTATCATCTGCACATAAGACCTTTGCCTAAGTATCGGCTTGCATGCATCGAATTCTTAGTGGGCTGCCTGTTTTACCGCGGAATGAACAGCCTCGTATCAGATTCCGACATAACGAACCACGAGTTGCTTGATCTTACGGCGCCGATACCATATACTGAGAATTAGTTGTTAAACATCGCGACGGCGGCAACGGCCTGCACAGATCGTGAGTCAAAGTGAGTCTCAGCCGACCATCGCGACACGGAAGTAAAGGGCACCGTGATTCGTAACCGCTGTTTTCTGGTATTGTTTCTGACTTTTCTGTTGTTGTCGGCATCGGTTCGAACGCAGGGGGTTGAATCTGAGTTGCCCGGGGACTCGATTCGATTCCGGACATACCTCGCCATCGAGTATGTGCAGCAGTCTATGCCGGATGGGTTTGATGGTTGGAGCTTTTACAGCGACGGGATCAACCTCTTTACCATGCCCAAACTTGAGGCCGGCAGCGGTTTTCGTGTGTCTCTTGGGTTCCGGAAGCGCCACCTTGGTGGGGAGGTGTCGTACACGACAACCTCTCATCAAACTACCTGGCTGAGCATTCAGGACCGAGCACGCCACCACGAGGTTGGAGCCAATGCAAAAGGCTACCTGAACCCGGACGGGTTGCTTCAGCCCTATGGCACGGTCGGTCTGCTGCTTCATTTCCTGGTGGCCGAGAACGGCGGTCTCGATCTGGAAACGGAGTTGCCGGTTAGAGAGACGTTTGGCGGCGGGATAGGCCTCCGTGCTGGTGGGGGACTCAGGTTAAGAATCAGTTCTACGCTGGCCTTGCGCAGTGAGGCCGGTTATCGGATAGGTCGATTCCGAACGCTGGCGGGACGCAGTATCAACTCCTTCTCGGCCGGGGGCTGGAATTTCTCAGCCGGAGTGATTCACACCTTCAAACGATAACCGCCGAACACTCCGACCGTCACCTGCCGAAACCGAGAATGTCATCACTTGACCGCCAGAGCACCATTCTCTATTTTGACCGCATGAATAGTAAGCGCAAAGACTACATAAGCTGGGAAGAGTACTTTATGGCAATCGCCCAGCTTTCAGCCAGACGATCCAAGGACCCCAATACGCAGGTCGGCGCTTGTATCGTAAACGCCAACAAACGGATCATCGGCATCGGCTACAACGGCTTCCCGATCGGCTGCTCCGACGACGAACTCCCTTGGGGACGTGACGGAGACTTCCTTGACACCAAGTATCCCTACGTCTGCCATGCTGAGATGAACGCCATCACGAACGCCGCCAACAAACCGGATCTGGACGGAGCTTCCATGTATGTCTCGCTCTTCCCGTGCAATGAGTGCGCCAAGCTAATTGTCCAGGTCGGAATCAAAGAGGTGGTGTACCTTTCGGACAAGTACTACGACACCGATGTCTTTGTCGCGGCCCGGAAGATCTTCGAGATGGCTGGCGTCAGGTATCGCCAGATGACTCCGGAGCATAAGCATATCAATCTACTGCTTGAGTAGTCCAGCCATACGAATCTGTTGATCGGGCGGCAGATGTGGACATCTGCCGCTCACACAGTTTTTGGAAAGTTGTATGTGGGCGGCAGACGTCCTCGTCTGCCCCATAAGTTCGTTTCGCCGGGTCCTGAGATCGACGCAGTCGAGATTGTGACCCGGCGATCTTTCCAGTTGGTTGCGGAGAGTACGCTTAAGGAACCGGCGGTTCTCACGACCTCCTATGGATGTCGAAGGAACCACCGGAACATGCGCTTTTGGGACAGCCCCTCCTCGTCTGCCCCTTGATTACCTTGGATACGTCCTTCACACGGGCAGACCGGGAGGTCTGCCGCGCACAATATCATGGATTTTTGGAAGACCGTTTTCGCGGGCAAGACAAATCCGGTAGATTCCAGACATGATAAAACACTTTTTCAACAGCCTGCTAAGGTGATTCAGCAACCAACCGACGCGCTGTCAGTCTTCTCTCTCGGCGTCAATCTCATCGGCTATTTGCTGTAGACGAACCTCCGGTATGGCGGTCCAACTCTCCGTCTGAAAGGCGGCAGTAGCCCCACAAATCATCGACACTTTGGCGGCTGTTTCAGAGTCCGGCGCATTGTAAATGTCCATGAAGTCCCATCCTCCAAGCAGAGCGTAGTGAGCCACAAACTTGACTTCCGGACACTGTTTTGCCACCTGATCAAGCCAGGCCTGGCGGGATCTGGGCCCTTTTTTCATAGTCGAAGCAACTTCTACAACGCTCGGTCCCTGCATCGTCAGCTTTGACATTAGTATGTAGGTTTTCATGCTGGCCTCCTGCTGATTACGTTCCGTTCACTCGGTTCTGATTGCACTCACCTGTTTCGTGAGCCATCGTTATCGGGTTCGAGGAATTACATGCTTAGCTGTCGGCTCGACTTAATATTGATTCACTAACAAGATAACGGACTGTGCTCTCGATGCAAATAGTTTTTGGAGAACTTGAAGTGATCAGTGTAAACGGGCAGGCGTAAGGCGTGGCGAAACGAACTTGTGAGACAGTCCCTACATATCGGGCTCCGGATCGACATGCACGATAACCCGCGCCATCCCGGCCACTTCGTCGAGAAGAGATTGCTTGACGGCGTAGGCGATCTCGTGCCCGACTCGGACGGTAAGGTCGGGATCGACAACAATATGGATCTCTGCGAAAATCCTCCCACCTGAAAGACGGGCGCGGATGTCGTGCGTCTGCCGGACGCCGGGCACTTTTAAGGCCGTCTCTTTCACCTGGTCCAAGGCGGCCTGATCCGGGGCCGTGTCGATCACTTCCTTGGCTGCGCTCCAGATCAGTCCCGCGCCGATTTTCACCACGAAAAAAGTCACGATCAGGGCGGCGTAGGCGTCGGCCATGGCCCAGGCCGGGGAGAGGTAGGCGGCGGTCACACCGACCAGCACCGCGATGGAACTGAGAGCATCGCTGCGGTGATGCCAGGCGTTGGCGATCACGGCCAGGCTCCTGATACGACGTCCCACCTTCACCGTGTACCAATAGAGCCCCTCCTTGAGGCCGATACTGATCAAGGCAGCTATGATTGCCATAAGTCCCGGCGATGATTCGACGCGGTTGGAGATAGCGGAAACCGAGTTGTAAGCCAGTCCGACACCGGTGCCGATGAGTACCAGCCCGACAAACATACCGGCGATCGTCTCAATGCGAGCATGCCCGAACGGATGCGATTCGTCTTCTTCTTTGCGACCCCACTTCAGACCCAGCAGAACTATGACGTCACTGAGAAGGTCGGACAGCGAATGCACCCCGTCCGCAATCAACGCTTGTGACCGCCCGAACCACCCGGCTGTAATCTTTATGAGAAAAAGGGCGATGTTGACCAGCATCCCCACTCGAGTGACGGTCAGCCCGGAGGTCAACTCTTCGCGGTTCCGGCTGGTATTGTTATCCATGTCTTCTTCCATGACAATGCCTCACACCGGCGGCAATTGCCGACGGCCTCATACTCCCAGGTATTAATCGGGGAAACGAAGGGGAGACATCAACAAAAACCACCAGCTTTCACTCGCCTGGGCATAACCGGGTCGGCCTTTTCAGACCGACTGACCCGGCATTTTCTGAGGGTCGTCGTACAGGATCGGCTCTTTGAGCGTAAACGCTTCGGCGTATTGGACGCCGACCTGTTGACCAAGGGCGGCAGCGCGCACCCGCATCATTTCATAGATATCCACGCCCGGCACAAGAATCCGCCTGGCCGTTACTTCCTCGGCAAACTGCGACTGATATGCCGCCACGGCCCGGCACTTGGTCTCAAACCAATCGGAGATATCGACCAGAAAGGAGTGGTCCTTGTTTCGGAAATAGGAGGCATAGATAATTTTGCGCGGCCGAAACGGCTCGCCGTCGACATCCAGTTTCTTGAGACCGGCCAGAAAGCAGGCGTCGAAAGCAAGACAAGAGCAGGCGGCGTGGTCCGGGTGACGTTGCTCCCAGTGCGGGATGATAACCAACTCCGGTTGTGTCCGGCGGATGACGTCGGCGATCTTAAGTTTGTTGGGTTGGTTTACCTCGATGGCCGAGTCCGGCAGGCCGAGATTGTGGCGGTAAACCAACCCCAGAATCTTCCCAGCGGCAGCGGCTTCAGCGGCGCGATCCGTCTCACTGCCGAATGTACCCATCTCTCCGGCGGCCAGATCCAGGGCTCCGGTCTTACGACCGAGATCGGCCATCCTGATCATGAACCCGCCACACGTTATTTCAATGTCGTCGGGGTGAGCGGCGATTGCCAGAACATCAAGTTTAGCTGTGTCAGGCATCGTAGATTTCCTGGTAGTAGTTTTCATACTGTGTCACGATTCGGTCGGCACTGAACTTCGCCCTGGCGCCTTCGCAGGCAGCCTTCTTGAACTGAACCAGACGGTCTGGATCATTCAACAGTGACAAGGCCGCGCGAGCCATAGCGGCGGTGTCACCGACCGGCAGGAGGTAGCCGTTATGGAAATCATCAACCACTTCTGTCAGACCAGTCCCGGAGGTGCCGATGACAGGCACACCGCAAGCCAACGCTTCGAGTGCGGCCAGCCCGAAAGACTCTTCCTCCGATGGCACCAGAAACAGATCGGCGCACGGCAGCACCGCCTCGACCCGACTCTGGTTGCCCAGGAGAATGACGCGGTCGCTAAGCCCCCTCTTTTTGATCTGCCTCCGGGCTGAAATAGTCTCAGGTCCTTCGCCAATCATCACCAGGCGAGCGGGTGATTCCTGTTGAATCTTATCGAACGTATCGATCACATCCATGATCCGCTTAACCGGACGAAAATTCGAGACGTGAGCGATCAGGAACTCATCATCCGATACGAATTCGCTGCGACAGCAGGTATCACTACTCGGCTTAAATCGTTTGTCGTCGAAGAAATTATGAATAACGCGGATATCCTTGTCCAGGTTGAATACCTCAATAGTCTCTTTGGCGAGGTAATCGGAGACCGCTGTAACGCCGTCGGAGGCCATAATAGAGAAGCGCGTGATGTCGAAATACGACGGATCGGCGCCCACCAGAGTTATGTCGGTTCCGTGCAGCGTAGTGATGATCTTAGCGTGATTAACGCCGCCGTTGGTCTCAAGTAACTGTTTGGCCAGGTAGGCGCACATCGCATGGGGAATGGCGTAGTGCACGTGCATAATATCCAGCTTGAAACTACGTGCAACTTCGGCCATCTTAGCCGCCAGCGTCAGAGTGTACGGGGGGTACTTGAACAACGGGTAGGCGGTCATCTCGACCCCGTGAAACATCAGATTGGCCTGATATCGATCCAGCCGAAACGGCAGGGCATAGGAGACAAAGTGCACCTGGTGCCCGCGCGAAGCCAATTGCTGACCGAGTTCAGTGGCGACGATACCGGAACCGCCTGCCGAGGGATAACATGTAATACCGACTACCATGCCTGGCTCACCTTCCGCTCTTTTCTTTTCCTGAAGATGGCTTTCTTAACTCGCATTCGATGATGCCGCCGGCATCGATGACGACGCCTGAGTTTCATACTCCATCAAATCGATCAACTGGTGCGCCTTTTCCTCACTGTCGAGAGAATCATACAGGAATCGTATGAATCCGAATCCATAGCGACTGAGGAAGTAAGAGATGTTTATACAACGCTCCTGCAAACCTCGATTGGGGTAGAGGGCGCGGTGAAGACGGTAGATGCGGTCCCGCACCTCCTGCGACTTCTTCTTGTGCGATGAAAACACTTTGCTTTCAAAATTCTTCAGAGCGAAATCGATTTTGCCGTGTGTCTGCCTGGCGAACCTATCCAGCCCAGGGTCGAACCGCAATGTCTCGGCTGCAAACTTTCTGACGTGGAAATCAACATCCCGTCGCAGCAAGGCTAACTCCTTCTCCAGACTCGCTGGAAAAGTCTGCGCCAGGACGCGGTTTATCACTTGTTCGATATCCCCGGTCAGCTCACCGAACTCTATATGGTTGTCATGCAATAGCCGTTCGAAGCGGTTCTCGACGATCGTCGCTGAGGCCCTCGCCATGTGGTACGGCGCGGCCAGCCCAAACAGTTCAAAGAGCGGGTTGATCTGGGCCAGGTACGCGATTTCAGACGGTCCGCCTTTTTGGCTGAGAACCGGAAAGAGGTAGGATTGCAGTATCGGACGGGTCATAACATCGGGTGAGAACTTCTCCGGCTCGCTATCAATGCGTGCCAATAGTTCCTCTTTTGTGAAGACATGATCACCCACGGTAAAACGATGGCCGTCGCGAAGCAGAGGTTTGCGACCATTCGAATTGTAGAACAGATGAGCGGAGTTTTCTTTTTTCTCGACTTGAATATGATAACCGTCTTCCGAGATCGCATGGTTCCGTTCGCTCAGTATCCGGTGCAGGTCGTCCTGGCGTGACACGATTGCCTTAAACAATGGGGCCGCCAGTCGTTTGACATCGGCATCTCCCGGGGAAAACAGGGCCAGCCCGTGCTCACGGGTCAGGGCCGCCATGAGCCTGCCGAAAGCGGATACCATAGTGTCCTGAGGAGTATAGCATCGGTCGATCAACTCGTACAATTCGTCGGTGAAATCAGACTGACCCAGTGTCTCATGCAGAAGCGTCTTAGTCTGATCCAACTGTTGAACATTATCAAAGAGGATTTCGGCCGTCGGCAGTTCTTCAGGCGGTGCTGAAGCATACTCCAGCCGCACCGGCTCCGTCTGTCGGTTCAAAACGAAAGTGTGATTGGCCTCTTCGAAATCATGGTCATCGCCGGCAATCCAGAAGATCGGGATCACTGGTCTTTTCAACTGCTGTGAGTAGAGTCGAGCGGCCGTCACAATGGCCAGCGCTTTGATCATCACCAACATGGGACCGCCAAACAACCCAGCCTGCTGGCCTGTAAACACGCACAGTGCGTCGTTTTCCCTAAGGCGCTCGATATCAGCAAGCGCGTGATCTGAGGCATGGTAAGCTCGGTTCTGTCGGGTCAGGATAGCCACGATCTTTTCACGATCATGCTGCCGACCGTCGAGTTGCGAGGCGGCCTCATCGATACTGCCGGCCCGATAGAAACTTCCTGCTGAGCCACAGCCGCACAGGTAGTCAAGATAGATATCGGAATAACCCATCGCCTTGGTGGCGGTAATCAAACATCTCATGCCGTGATGTTCCCAGTGGCTTCGAGGGCGTCACTTTTCTTCTTGCGGCGAAACAGTCCTATAAAATCATCAATCAATGTATACACAACCGGAACCACGACCAGGGTCAACATAGTCGACGAAATCATTCCACCGATCACCGCGCGTGCCATGCCGGAGCGAAATTCTGCTCCCGGACCGATCCCCAACGCCAGCGGAAGCATACCAAACACAGTGGCAAAGGTCGTCATCAGAATCGGTCGCAAACGAACCGGCCCGGCGATCAAGATAGCATCGGTTCTTGAAACACCTTTGGCGCGTTGTTGTTTCACGAAATCGATCAATAGGATTGCGTTTTTCGTCACCAGTCCCATCAGCATCACAATTCCGATCATTGACATGATGGACAGCGACGACTGGAAGATCAGCAAACCGAGAACGGCGCCGACCAGCGACAGCGGCAGTGAGAACATGATCGAGAAAGGATCAAAGAACGATTCGTACTGGGACGCCAGCAACAGATATATGAAAATAATGGCCAGCAGCAGCGCCCTGAAGATATTGGTGAACGACTCGACCATGATTTCCTGAGTGCCTACGGCCCCGATTTCATAACCGGGGGGGAGTTGCATCGTCGCTACCGAATCGAGAATCTGTTCAGCGAGACTGCCTGAAAACGATCCGGCCAGGGCGTTGGCGCTTACCCGCACTTCTCGTCTTCGGTCGTAACGGTTGTATTCTCCGATGTCCACGCCTCTGACCAATGTCGAAACTCTGTCCAGCGGCACAAGTAGCGTACCGTTGCCCGGCAAGTCCTTGTCGCTCTCGATGAGGATGCGTCCGAGATCGGCAACTGTGTTGCGGTACGGTTCGTCAAGCTGGATGCGAACGTCGTATTCCTCATCCCCCTCCTTGAAGCGCGTGACTACATCTCCTTCAACAAGGGAACGAATAGTCATCGAAATGCCGGACAGGTTGAGACCCAGGTCATCAGCCGCCTTGCGATCGACCTTTATTCGAACTTCCGGCTTGCCTTCGTCCATGGTGTTGTCGATATCAGTGCATCCCGGTATAGCACGCGCGATATTCTGCACCTTGTGCGCCAGCAGCGCCAGTTCGTCCAAATCATCACCGCGGATAGAGAACTCGATCGGTTTGCCGTGCCCGCCCTCGCCACTCTCCCTGGAGACCGAGTACTTGACGCCGGGCAGTGAGGCCATCAGAATTCGCACTGAGTCCATCAGTTGAATTGCCGATAGTTCGCGCTCGTCGGCATCAGTCAACTGCACCAGGATGGATCCTTCAGTCACCGGCGAATTGCCGCCACCGATAGCGACATAAGTAGCCGTCACCTCGCCAAGAGTTCCAACTAGTCGCTCGATCTGCTCAAACCGTTCCGAAGTCTGGTCGAGATCGGTGCCGGGCGGGGTGTTAACAGTTATGTACATGCGACCTTCGTCCGCTTCCGGCATAAACTCGGACCCCAACATACTTGCAAGCACGGCCGCCGAACCCAAGGCTGCCGTCGCTACCAGCACCACCACCCAGCGATATCTCAACGAAAGGGCCAGGAGTGATTTGTAGCCCGGCTTCAGCCTGTCGAATGCCCGGTTCCATAGATTCAGTACTCGTCGCACTGGTATCCAGACTCGTCTGAACAGTGACGGTCGAACTGAAAGGTCCGCTGCCTGATTGTTATTATGACGCCTTAGCATCCGCGATGACAGCATCGGCGTCAGACTGAAAGCCACGAACAGCGAGATCAGAACCGCAAATGCCACCGTCATTCCGAACTGATAGAAAAACCGCCCAACGATCCCCTCCATGAAGGCAACCGGCAGAAACACCACCATGATGGCGAAGGTGGTGGCCATCACGGCCAGTCCGATTTCTTTGGTCCCGCCAAGCGCCGCCTCTGCAGGCGACTTCCCTTCATCCAGGTGTCGATAGATATTTTCCACCACCACGATAGCATCGTCGATCAGGATGCCCACCGCCAACGACAACCCGAGCAGGGTCATAAAGTTGATGGAAAACCCAAGAAACTTCATGGCGGTGAAGGTGCCAATAATGGAAATGGGAATCGACAGACCGGTTATCAATGTCGGTCGGCCGTCCAGAAGGAACAGGAAAATCACGAGTACGGCCAGGATGGTGCCGATTACGATGTTAATCTCGATTTCGTGAATCGAATCTTCGATGTAGGTCGAGTTGTCTTTGACGATCCTTATGTCAATATCCGGTGGCAGTTCCTCTTGCAGTTCGGCAATCGCTTCTCTGGTGTGTTCGGCCATTTGAACGACATTAGCGCCGGATTGCTTGATGATGTTAATGCCGATAGCGCTCCGACCATTGAAGCGTGTCAGCGATCGTTGTTCGGCTACGGTGTCGACCACGCGAGCCAGATCACTCAGATAGACCGGCGCGCCGTTTTTGTTCTTGACGATAACACTGTCGAACTGCGCGACGTGTGTCAGTCGACCCTTCAGGCGTACGAGGTATTCACGCGAGGCCTCTTCGACACGACCTCCGGGAATCTCCAGGTTGGAACTCCTTACTGTGCGCTGCACATCATCGACTGTCACGCCGTAGGCTTCCATCTTCACCGGGTTAAGAAAGACTCTGATCTCGCGTTCCGATTCGCCGATCAGCCGCACAGCGCCGACGCCGCTGATTGGCTCCAGACGTGGCTTGATCACGTCTTTGGCCAACTGCGTTATCTCTCTGGCGGAACGGCTGCCCGATAGAGCAAGCGATATGACCGCCAAGGCGTTAGGGTCGAACTGACTGACGATCGGCTCCTCGATTGCATCCGGCAACGACGAACGAATTCCCGATACTTTCTCGCGCACATCCTGCGATGCTATGACGCCTTCGATTTCCAGTTGGAATTCCACCACCAACAGCGAGTAACCTTCACTTGAACTGGATTGTATATGCCGTACACCATTGATCTGATTGACGGCCTCCTCCAGCTTTTCGGTGACCTCGGTTTCGACCGCCTCTGCCGATGCTCCCGGGTAGATCGTCTGCACCACCACAAACGGGAAATCGATTTCGGGAAACATCTCCACCGGCAGCTCTGTGTACGAGAATGCGCCGAGTACCAACAACGCCCCAATCATCATGGTGGCAAATACCGGACGCCTGACGGATATTTCAGATAGCTTCATCGGTCGTTATTCTCCAGAGCTGTGATTTCCACCATGAAGCCATCGTCGAGATAGGTCTGACCGAGGGTCACCAGGGTATCACCGACCTGCAATCCGTCGGCGATCACGACACCTGCTTCGATCTCTGCCGCCACTGTTACTATCCGTTTGTGAGCCAGATCGCCGTTGACCACAAAGGCTGTCTGCTTGTTGTCCAGTTCCACTACGGCGGCGTGCGGTACAACAATCACGTCCTCGAATCGGTCAAGTACTATCGAGACGCGCACGAACATACCTGGATGCAGCGATAACTGATTATTGTCAAGGCGTACTTCCACATCGAAGGCTCGGGTCTCGGGATCAGCCGAACGAGCGACCGATGTCACCAGCCCGGGTACGGATGCCGCGACCGCAGAGCAAGAGACGATGACAGTATCACCCTCCTTGATCCCGGCGACGTCACGAGCGTTAACGCCAAAAGTCACTCTCAATCGGTCCAGGGCTGCTATCGTGGCCAGCTTCTGACCGAGGTGAAGGTAATCGCCCACCGCGACATTGAGTGAGGTGACCACACCGGTGATAGGGGAACGAACTTCGACCAATTGGGCGGCCGCTTCAAATGATGTCCTGGTGACTTCGTACTCGGTACGAGCGGCGTCGTATTGTGATTCGGAGATAGCTCCCTCTTTGTAAAGATATTCCATCTTCTGATGGTTCTTCTCGGCGTTGCGGTATAACGATTCCGCGTTGCGATAATTCGACGTCGGACCACTCCTGTCCAGTTGCAGTATCACCTGTCCCTCAGTAACGTGCGTGCCTTCATGGACCCGTACTTTCTCCACCGCCTCGGCGATTCTGGCATAGATGTCGGCCTGCTTCTCACCCTCAAGCGTCCCTGTGAAACTACGGGTGATGGTGTGGCTGGACCGTTGAAGAACGGTTGCCTTGACACGTAGCGCCTTGGGTCCCTGCTGCTCGACGACATCGTTATTCGCACAGGATGCCAGCAGCACGACAGCGGCCAACATAGACAACATCCACATTCGTGACATTCTTTGCATCTTACTATTTCCCCGTAATATCGATTGTGGTTGCCAGCTTGAGACTGGCCAAAGACCGGCGCAATGCGAAGCGCGCCTGGGCCAGCGAGGTGCGGGCGTCGGTCAGCGCCGTCTGGGCCGAGAGCACTTCCAGCAAAGTGCCTTCACCGGCTTCGTAGCGCAATCCGGCAATCCGCAGCCCCTCCTCAGCCAAGGCAATGGTCTCACTGTGAATCTCAACTGCTTTCTTTGTTTGCAGCAACTCGTCATAGGCCTGCTCTACTTCGAGTCGAATCTGGTCCTCAAGTTCCCGTTGATTAAGGAGCGTCTGCCGATGCTCGGCTTTCATCCGTCCAACCTCGCTGCGAGTTATGCCGCCGTCAAAAATCGGAAAGGACAATGTTATCCCGGCGGTAAAGGAAGTGGAAGTATTCTTGCTGAGGGTGAATTCATTCGATTGTGACTGCCAGTCATATTGCGATACGGCGGCCAGACTAGGAAAATACCCGGCCCGAGCGACCTGGACAGCCCTGCGCGTCATGTCAACCATCAGATCAGCCTGTCGCATCTCCTGTCGTGAGGCCAGCGCTGTATCGATGAGAAAAGCGAGGGTTGGCAAATCACCCAAAGCAGTGTCGTCCGACGGTTCAATCAGCGAGACCGATTGATCGAGTTCCATATCCAGGTAAGACAACAGCCGTTTCTCGGAGAGGCGCACCTCGGATTGAGCCGCCAGGAGTTGGGGAAGAATGTTGGATCGCTCCACCTGCGAGCGCAACAACTCAAAGCGCGAAACCACGCCCTGCGAATACTGCGTGCGAACGACGTCCAAGCTGTGTTCGGCCGTCTTAAGGGCCTGTTCAAATACTTCCTGGCGCGCTTTGTCGAAAATAGCTTTGAAGAATAACAGTTCGCCGGCGTGCACGGTCGCCGCGGCTACCTGTTCGACGCCTGCCTGAGCGTACTGGTGGTACTGCTTGGCGATTGAGTAGGCCGTATAAACCTTGCCTCCCTCCCAGAGCGGTTGACGAAGGGATATCGAAGCTCCGAAATTATTCTCGAACCCAAACTTCAACTGTTGAACCTCACCATCCTCCTCGAAAAATACCGGAGCTATTGAGAAGTTGCGATTGTAGTATCCGTCCAGGTTGACTTCCGGAAATGCTCCGGCGCGGGCCTTGACGATGTCAGAACGTGCTTTGACCACCTCCTCGCCTGCCGACAGATACTGCCGGTTGGACTCAAGTACGCGCTGTCGCACATCCTGCAGAGAGAGCTGCACCTCCTGCGATGCTGCCAGACCAGGTGTCACCGTGCCCACTCCGACCAGGAGCAATAGAGCCAGCCCCCATGGCCGTGAAGAGAAGAGCTGTCGGCAGATCGAAACTGAGATCATTTCTTCCCCTTCCGGACATCGCCGGCATTCGTTTGCTTGAACAGCGTCTCAAGCAGTTTCACCTGCCCTTCCAGGTCAACTTCGCGAGGCGCCAGCATGCGCAAGCCGGACAGTCCGTGCACCAGCGCAAAAACGAACAGCGCCATGTTCTTCACTTCCTTAGATGTCCACCCCCGGCCGACGTCGACCCGCTCGCCGAACAACTCCACCGTGGAGCGCAATCTCTTTCTGATATACCGTCTTATACTCGGCACCCGCCAGGCCTGTGTCCAAATATCGACCAGGTCGCCGAACTCGTTGACGTCGCACTTGCAGTGCAGCCTCAACAAAATGCCGAAAAACCGGGCCGGGCTGACGCGTCCGCTGAGTTCGGCTTCGAGGGTGGCGCGGTTGCGGTCCATGATCGACTTGATCAACTCCAGGAAGATGTCATCTTTTGATTTGAAATGATGGTAGAGCGCTCCCTTGGTCAGATTGGCTTTGCGGGCGATCTCCTCGGTCGTCGTTGCGCGAAAGCCCTTCTTGACAAAGAGCTTGCGCGCCGAGGCCAATAACTGGCCGCGCCGTTTTTCCGGCGGCAATTTGGGGCTTTGTCTTATCTTATTCACTTTCGCGATAACCTCCGTGACACGTCGTCAGTTAGGTTTAGATACCTACCGGTCAGTATCTAAAATAAAGACACCGACTGATCTGTCAATAGATTTCTACGCCGCTTGTTTCAGAATGTTTCCGGAGGCCTCAGGTCAAAGCCACTTTTTCTTGCGAAAGAAGAAGATCAGCCCCAGAACCACGATGGCCATCAAGACCAGCGAAAACAGGTAGCCGTACTCCCAGTCACGCTCCGGCATGAATTTGAAATTCATCCCCCAGAGGCCGACGAGAAAGGTCGGCGGAATAAACAGCACAGTGAAAATGGTCAATATCTTGATAATCTGATTGGTCTTGGTCGATACCGTTGAGTAGTAAACCTCCAATGAGGAGTTGAGCGTCTCACGGTGGGAGTCGGCGACGTCACTGATACGGACCAGGTGATCGTGGATATCAGAGAAGTACAGGGCCGCCTTTTCGCTGACCAGCTTATAGTGTTGTCGCGACAACTGGCTGACAACTTCTTTCTGCGGCAGCACGGTACGTTTCAACTGCAAGATATCCCTTCGCAGAGTGAAGATCGACTTGACAGTATCCTCATCCGGTTCACCGAGGACATCGTCCTCCACCTGATCGATCTCATACTCAAGAATGTCCAGAGTGGTGTTGTAGTTGTCGACGATAGTGTCAATCACGGCGTGAAACAGAAAGTCGATCCCGCGCATCATCAGTCGTTCATCGCGTTCCGCGCGGCTGTACAGATAATCGAAGATGCGGTGATCGTCGTAGTGCACCGTTACGAGCGAATTGTGGCTCAGGAACAGGTCGATCTCGGTGAGTTTGAGACCTTCCTCGCGACCAACATAGTCCACGGCCTGGAAGACCAGAAATAGATAGCGCTCGTAGTCGTCGAGCTTAGTGCGCGGTTTCTCGGCGATCACATCCTCAATGGCCAGCGGATGGAACCGGAAATCGTTGGTGAGGACGAATGACTCTTCGTCAGTCGGTTTGCACATGTCCACCCACAGCAGCGCGTCGTCCCTGGCGCACCAGGAGTCGAAATCTCCGATGCCCTTGTGGATCTTGACCCCGGTGTCAGGCAGATACAGAAAAGACCGAATCACGCCTTCTCCTCACTCTCAATCAGTGTACCGTTCTCGGATACCCGGTCGAGAATCGTCTCGTCCTCATGCTGCAGTTTGATTTCCCTTATCGACAGTCTTTCCATGCGCAGGAAAGAAAGACCAAGCGCAAACACCGGCAAGAGATCCAGGATATGCAGAGCCACCGCAAACAGCACGGCATCACTGCGGCCAACCGCAAAGGCACTTAATGACGTACTCACGGTCACCTCGAAGGTGCCGGCATTTCCCGGAGTGACCGGAATCATCAATGCAAGCGTGTTTACGATCATCACGGTAGCCGCCGCTGCAAACGGCAAGTCAAACCCGAACGCCATAAACATAAAGTATATGGCCAGCGTGTGAGCTGTCCACGACACCAACGAGTAACCAAAAGTACCGAAAAAGTGCTGGGTGGATCGAAGTGTCTCGATTCCCTTGGCGAATGAACGCATGAACTTCAGCACGCCGACGTACAGGCTTGGCCATCGGCTGCGAAGACGGCGACGACCGACATCCTCCAGCCGTCCCTGGAACTGCAACATCATGTAGAACAGAATCAGCACCGTCACCGTGACCACGGCAATGACTATTCCAGCCGAGCGGTAGCTGTCGGGAACCACAAAGGCCAGAGATGTGAACAACAGGAAGATCACCAGGCTGAGGGCGTCAAAAAGAACTTCAAGGACAATTGTGGAGAAGACAAAAGTCTTTCTGAGTCCTTCTTTCCTGGCAAACAGAAAGAGGCGTCCCACCTGCCCGGTTAGGACGGGCATTACGATGTTCAGGACCTGTCCGGCTGAATAGAGAGCGATAGCTCGAGACGGCTTTATCCTCTTGTGCTGGGACACCATCAACTGCCACCGAAGGGATCTGAAGATGATGAACAGAAAAGTGCAGACGAGGGCAGGGACCATGTACAAGAAGTTTACTCGCTGTGACAAGGCGCGAAGCTCCTCGAGAGAGACATCCTTGACACAGTAGGCAAGCAGAGCGATGGCTATGAGCGTTCCCCAGAACTGTTTACTCTTCAAAAGCATCAGACACACGTCTCCGATAAAGTCGGCGGGTAAGATAGAACTTGAAGTAAACGGTGTCAATCAAAGAGTCACCACCACCCCGAATCGAGCGCCCGGCGGCTCAGTGTTGATATTTTGCCAATGGTGTCAAACCAATGCCCTGTTAAAGGGGGAACCAGTTTCCGATGATTAGATTCGAGCCACCAGATCCGTCTTGATCCAGCCGCGCCGTTTATTCTCAAACAGCACGTTCAGAAAGCCATCGGATTCAGACAGGATTTCGACAACCAGTCCGGGCGCGCCGTTAAGTTCGATTTCGGACTGCTCCGAAGCGCCGGTGTACACCGGGCTCTCCTCGGAGATGATAACAGCTCGGGGAGTCAGGAAATCGTGTCGATACTTGAAGGTCGTCAGACTGCCGACTGCCACCAGTATGACCAGGCTGACGGCGGTGATGATGCGCAACCATGACGTCCCGTGACCAAGACTGATGCGGACAGTTAGGGCGCCAAGCAGTATGAAGAGCAGGACCGAGGTGATCCAACCCAGTTGCTGGAGTTGATAAGGCCGGACCAAAGTCTCAAAGAAGGTGCGTATCGGATTGAGTTGTACGCCCTCCATTTGGACGCGCGAAAACTGTTTAGCGAAATCCAGATTGAAGGCGATGTCTTCGTCAGCCGGCGCCAGCCGCTGAGCTCTGGTGTAGTATAGAATCGCATGACCCAGATCACCGGATTTGAAATAAGCATTAGCGAGGTTGAAATGAAGCGTGGCCGATTCCTTACCGCGATCGAGAATACTATGGTAGAGTCTGATGGCACTGCCGAAATCTTTGTCCTCATAGAACTTGTTGGCCATGGCAAACTCGTCAGACTGAGCCGACGCCGGCGGAGCAACGAGAATAGCTGCCAGCAGTATGACAGGTAACCATATCACAAGTGGCTTAGCCAAACTTGACCTCCTCCATCCGGATGATGACTTCCTCCGAGTCTTTGAGAGTCTGGTCGATGTCAGACTGTAACAGCGACGCCGGCGCAAAACGAGCATAGTCGCAGGCTGTGATGATACCGGTGACGGCGTCGGTCAGTCCCTCCGGAGTTGAACGCTGGTTCAGAATCTGTCTGATACTGGTGGTGGTCAGGCCGTGCGGGGAGGTGTTGAGTTTATCAGCTATGTACGACGTCAAGGCGCGATAGATTTCGGCGTAAAACTCGCCACGAGTCTCCACTCGGGCCAGGGCTCTGGCCTGGGCCATACGTTTGCGTGCGATCTTGGCGGCACCCCGCGCCCGAGCCAGCCCAGTGTCGGCTGCCAACTTCTCTCGCCGTCGCCGAATCATGATCGATCCAACCAACGCCAGTATTGGTACAGCATTAAACGACAGAAAGCCGACAGTCAGCAAAGGCAAACGGCCGACCGGTTGCATCTTGCCCAAGTCTGCCTTGATATGCCTGATGTCGTGGGCGCGACTGTCGATCGTCATCCCCGGCGGCAAATAGGGAACGGGAGAATCGCTGCTGTAACCCTCCGGCGCTGTCACCCTGATTCGGATTGGCTGCGTTGTGACTGTCCGGAACCGTTCCTGCGCCGGGTCAAAATAGTTGAAACTCAGGCCGGGGATCTCAAGATCGCCGGGGACGCGGGGAATAAAGACCTCTTCAAACAGTTTGGCGCCGCCCAACTTGTCGTTCTGCTGTGAGACTTCTTCGGCGGAGGAGGCCCGATAGATGCGGAACTCATCCAACTCAGGCAAAGCAGGCTCAGCTACCGACTTGATGTTACCGGTTCCTGAAATTTTTATGGTCAGCGTGATCGGTTGGTTTAACTCCACCTGCCTCTTGTTTGCTTTGGCGCTGATATTGAAACGACCGATAGTCCCGGTGAAGTCGGACGGTCGATTCTCCTGTGGAATAGGTCTTACATTCACCCGTAAGGATCGACTTGAGGTGCGTGCCTCTACACCGCGGCCGAAGAAATCGTCGAAACCGAAAGCACCGAACGGATCGCGAGACCGCTTTCGCTTCCCCGCTACGGTAGCGCGGATAGTTGCCCGGCCGATCGTCAGTTCACCTGTCTGCGTCGGAAACAGCGCGTACTTGCGTTCGATAACTTTGTAGCGACGATTGTTGATGCGCTGATAATAGGGAGCTTTGTTTCCCAGCACTTCGTTCCAGAACCCCGTCGTAGTCGGTTCCGTCAACTCCAGACTGCCGTAATACTGGACGGCAATGTAGAACTTCAGAGTCAGGGTGACCTGTTCGTTGACAAAGGGGTTCTTGTTGTCGACCACCGCCTCAAGGAAGTAATCTCTGCTTTCTCCTTCGGTGTCCACCGCACGTTCGTTTAGATCATCAGGCGCACTGCTGCCACGGCTGAGGACCTTCAGCGTGACGACGTTGCCTTTGTAGCGTTTGTTATTGTGTACAACGGCAATTTGGTCGATGGGGAACTCACCCGGCTTGCGCGGGATTACCAGATAACGATAGGTTACCGATGATGACACTACGCCGTTCACGATGCTGATGTTACTGGAGCGACCTTGCGAGTAGATTTCAAAGGCCGGCAAACTTGGAATATGCGGCTTCGGCAAATCCTGTGAACTGCCGGATACCTCTACCTGAAGTAGCGCCTGTTCATCCAGACCGATACTGGTCCGATCGAGTGAGACACTGACCGTGACGTCATCCTGGGCCTGAGCCGTGGGAGCCACCAGCACGGCCACCAGGAAAAGCGTCGGCAGCCAAAACAGCTTTTTGTTACCAATCCTTACCGGCATAATCTCCTGCAACCTGGCGTCGCTTGAGCTTCTTCTGGATTTCCTTTTCATCATCGCGCAAAGCGTTCAGGATTCGTTCCGCGTTTTCTTTGGACATCTCGTCCTCATCCTGCGGTTGTGGCTGAGGTTCTTGCTGTTGATCTTGCTGATCATGCTCTTGATCCTGTTGTTGCTGCTGGTTCTGGTCCTGTTCCTGCTCCTGATCTTCCTTCTCCTGCTCTTCTTGCTGCTGTTGCTGCTGCTCCTGCTGTTGCTGGTTTTCCTGCTGCTCCTGCTTTTGCTGCGGATCCTCTTCCTGCTGTTCCATCTGCTCTTTGAGCCTGCGGCGCGCCAGTTCGAGATTGAACTTCGCATCCATATCATCAGGATTGATCTCCAGCGACTTCTGATAGCTCTGGATCGCTTTCTGGTAGTCCTGCATCCTGAACAGCGTGTTGCCCAGGTTATAGTGGGCCTGAGCTTCAGTATTGATATCAATGCTGTTCAGCGCTCGCTGATACTTGTCAACGGCTTCTTCATAGCCACCATCGTAATGCAGGGCGCCGGCCATGTTGTATTCTAATTCCGGAGATTCCGGAAGGTCGGTCTCAGCGTCGTGATAGTACTCCAACGCCTTCCTGTAATCGCCACCGGCCATAGCCTGATTGCCTTTTTTCACCTTGTCGAAAAGACCCTCGCCAGCCACCGAGCCGGCAAGAATTAGCAGTAAAAGAACACCTCTTACCATAATAACTGATTTACGCATCGCTTTCACTCGCAGTTCGCTTTTTTCGTTCCGAAACGAAGAACTCGCCCACAATAAGAAATATGGCCAGCATCAGCGGCCACTGAAAACGGTCATCGTACCTGGTCACCAGCGCGCCTTCCAACTCTTTCTTCTCCATCTTTGAGATATCGTCAAAGATGCGATCCAGTTCAATCTCACCGGCTGTGGCATGGTAGTACTTGCCGCCGGTGGCCAGCGAAACCTTCTGGAGGGTGGTCTCATCCAGACGAGACACGATCACCTCGCCGTTCTGATCCTTCTTGAAGCCGACCTGTTGGCCGTCACGATCGAGAATCGGGATCGGTTCGCCGGCGGGATTGCCGATCCCAACTGTGTAAATCTTGATCCCCTGCCCTCTGGCCTGGTCGGCCATCTCTTCAGCGCCACCCTCATGATCCTCGCCGTCGGTCAACAGCAGCAGCACTTTGTGTTTCTTCTCCTGCTTTGCGAAGGCTCGCGATGCCATACTGATGGCTGCCGTCAACGATGTGCCCTGCACGCTGACCGAACTGTTGTCTACCGCCTCAAGCAGAAATCCCGCCGTCGAATAATCCAGCGTAAGGGGACACTGGATAAACGCTTCGCCGGCAAAGACCACCAGCCCGATACGATCACCCTTGAGTCGATCGATGACGCCGCGAATTTCCTGCTTGGCTTTGGCCAGACGGTTCGGCTTCATGTCTCGCACCAACATCGAATTGGAAACATCCAGCGCCACCACAATGTCGATCCCCTGTCGCTTCAACAGTTCGAGATGGGTCCCGAACTGCAATCGTGCTAGGGCGATGGCTACCAGCACCAACCCGGCCAGGACTAACATCGCCTTACTCCGCTGACGGGCCAGGGAGATGTACGGCGCGTTTTTCATTATCAGCGGCAGATCCCCGAACCGTTGCATCAGCTTCTTCTTGCGCGACAAGGCGAGGAAGACAAAAACACCCAGCAGTAAAACGGCCAGAAGAATTAGGAAGTTTGTCGGTTCAGCGAATCGCATGGTTCATTCACACCTACTACTAAGGCAGTTTCCGGAAATACGTGTTGGCCAGAATCACCTCAAGCACCAAAAGCAGCAGTCCGGCATAAGTGAAAAAGTGAAACAACTCCAGATACTGTATGTGCGAGGCGATGTTGATTTCCGTCGTCTCCATTTCATCGATCTCTCCGTAGATCGCTTCCAACTCCTCCCCGGAGCGAGCGCGGAAGTACTTGCCGTCGGTCTTGGCGGCAATCTCCTTGAGCGTTTTTTCATCGATGCGCGTTGGCTGGTAGACGTACCGTTTACCGAACAGCGGATCCTGCACGGGGTACATGGCATTGCCCTGCTTGCCGGCGCCGATGGTGTAGATTTTGATGTCCATGGCTTCGGCCAGGGATGCCGCCGTGATCGGATCTATCTCTCCGGCATTGTTGTCGCCGTCGGTCAACAGAACCATAATGCGACTTTTGGATTCGGATTCGCGCAGACGGTTCACGCCATTGGCGATAGCCATGCCGATCGCCGTGCCGTCCTCGACCAGTCCGAAGTTGACCTGGTCGACGAAATTCAGGAGCACGCCGTAGTCGGTGGTCAACGGACACTGCGTGAACGAATAGCGCGCAAAGACCACCAACCCGATACGGTCGTTCACGCGGCGGTGGATAAATTTCTTGATTTCTTCCTTAGCTACATAAAGGCGATTGTGCGGTTTGAAATCCTCGGCCTGCATCGACGAAGACACATCGAGGGCCAGCATGATGTCGATACCTTCGGAGGTCACTTCGGTGTACTCGGTGCCGCTACGCGGTCGGGCGAAAGCGACAACGAACAACAGCACCGCCATCATGCGAAGAACGGTCAACAGAAAACGATAGCGCTGACGCGAAGTTCGCGCGGCCCGCTTGATAATTCGCACGTCGGAATACTTGATGGTGGCGGCCTTGAACCTCTTGCGCTTCAAATGATGATACGCCATATACGCAAGCACCAAGCCACCGACGATGAATATCACCGATGCCGGCACGGTGGTGTCGACGACATCGAACAGATTCAGGCTGAGTCCGGCAAACTCGATGTTCATCCGGCCACCTCCGTCATAGTGTCCTGCTTCTTGTTGCTGTCTGATGCAATGGCGATCTCGGTCCGGCGTCGACGCTCGTGGTCGGCGCGGACCGCTTCGACGAGATCGTGGACGACATCGAAGTCCCCTTCGGCTCGGGCGCTATCGGGAATGTATTTCGCAAACTTGACCAGGTCGGCATGATCGAAAAAGCTGTGCATGGCGCCGTACAACTCACCGGGGAGGGTGATTTCATGAAACGCCTGAAGGAACTCATCGGTGGTCATTTCGAGAACGTCCACAGCATACATCCGACCGAGATACTCTCGTGCTATCTCGGTCAACTCAATATAGTATTGTTTATATAGCTCTTGAGGTACCAGGTTCTGCTCTTTCAGCAGGGCGAGACGTTCAAAAGCGATCTCCCATCTGGTTCGCCGGTCAATCGGATCACTCGAGCTCTTTTTGCGCCGAAATCTGCGCCACAATAACAACGCTGTGATCAAAACGAACAACAGCGCAATGCCGCCATAGATAAACTTCTCCCGAGGATCGCGGGCGAACGCCTCGGGCGGCTTCGGCGGTTTCAGAGGACGTATGTCGGCTGAGTCGGACTCGCTGCCCAAGAGAGAGTTCACAGTGATAGGCACGGCCTCCGAAAGAACCATTTTCCTGCCGCCGTCGGGTAGGTTGAAGAGGGCCGGAATGGGTGGGATAATATAGTCGCCGGTGGTGAACGTGCTCAGGGTGAAGATGTTTTCGCTGCGGATGCGTCCATCGTCGAGCCGCGTGATAATATCCGTTTGGTAGTCTTTGACATCAAAAGCACCCAGATTGGCGCCCAACGGCGGCGGCACCAGTTCATAGGTAGAGTCGTAGGTGATGGTCAGTTTGTAGGTGATAAGATCCCCTATGAACATCTCGGCGCGATCAACTGAGGTCTCGACGGTGATACCGGGCAGGTTGGCCACGGTGTCGACTTGCGCCCCGACCGGACCTGCAAAACACAGCAACAGACACCACACGACAATCAACGCCGCCGGGGCTGTTGTCCATCTCTTGTGTCGACCGATGCTATCCATACTCATGCTACGACCGATGGTCACCTGACGTTCTGATCGTAGAACTCCACTTTCTCAACTCTTGACAACTTCGCAATGTAATCCGAAAAAGCCGCGTTTGCTTTCTGTGTCTGATAGTCCAGGAATACCTGGGCTTTGACCGAATCGTACGGCGCCTGGTGGTACGTCTCATCCTTGTTGGCCAGGTAGAAGTTCCGCACATCGTTCGTGTCAATACTGACCTGCGGCATCACCTTGTCGAGAACATATTTGTCGACCAGCAGTCGGCGCAGAAGCAGCCGCTGCTGAGTCTTTATCTCGGGATCGTCCTCGTACGCTTCTCTAAGGGCGGCGCGGTACAGAAGTTCGACCGCTACGTACTGGTGCACGTATTCTATCTTTGCCTGTTGGTTGGTGAATTGCTTCTGCACCTCGACCGGCAGCGACTGCAACTCCTCCTCAATCTGAGACAACCAGATCGGGACACCGCCTACACGCGCCACCGCTATGTCGCCTTCCTGTTTGGGGGCCGCGGTCAGGTCGGCGGCTGCGTTCAGTTGCCTCTTGGCATCCAGCAGTTGGCCCATTTTCTCCAGGGACGCTACTAAGTTCCTGGACGCTTCGTTTATGTATGAACCCTCCGGGTCGATGGCGCGCGCGCGAATGTAGTAGGCGGCTGCCTGGTCGTAGTCGGCCAGGTTCTCAAAGTAAACCTTTCCGATCAGATAGTTGACGTTGCCTCTCGTCTTCAGGTCGACATCGGGATAGGCAAGCAGCTTCTCATACTCTTCGATGGCGGCATCATACAGTTTGCTGTCACGCAACTCACCGGCCAGTTTCTTGTGCCGTTCGATGGCAACCGAGTTATCGGCAACTCCGCCGCACGATGCGAGCAACAACAAGGCTGCACTAATGACGATAACTGCCAGCGTCCTGATGGAAAAGCGGGGTCTTTCAGTATTTTGTGGGCGGCAGACGTCCTCGTCTGCCCCTGTATCCACGTGACGCACGAGGACGCACACCACGCACAGTGATAAATCACTCTTTCGCGCTTCGCGCGCTATGCCACTCATGGCACACCCCCTATAGTCCTTGTAGGGCATGATCCCTGCGATCCTACCGAAACGTCATCCTGAGCGGAGTCGAAGGGTGGCGTACCCTGCGGGCGGATACTGGATACTGGCTTTCGCCAGTATGACAATAATAGAGAAGAAAGATGCCCGGCTTCGCGGGCATGACGGTTCCGCAGAGTTCTTACTATACTTGCACAATTCATCAATGCCG